>CAMPAT010000012.1 GCA_946633275.1 uncultured Clostridia bacterium | reverse complement strand
CGTAAGAATTGACGTTCTGACCGAGGAGCGTTATCTCCTTATAGCCGTCTGCAACAAGCTCCCTGAACTCTCTGACAATATCGTCGACCTGCCTGCTGCGTTCCCTTCCTCTGACATAAGGCACAACGCAGTAAGTACAAAAGTTATTACAGCCGTACATAATCGGCAGCCACGCCTTACGGTCATTGTCGCGCTTAACGGGTATTCCCTCCGCAATCACGCCGTCAATGTCCGGAAGCTCAAACACTCTCTTGCGCCTCGTCATCGCTGTATAGAGAAGCTCGGGCAGCCGATGAACAACGTGCGTTCCGAAAACTAAATCGACGAACGGGAAGCTCTCCCTTATCTTTTCGGCAATATGCTTCTGCTGCATCATACAGCCGCACAGCGCGATAATCACGTCGGGATTTGCGAGTTTATATTTTTTGAGCGCGCCGACGTTGCCGTAAACTCTGTCCTCCGCGTGCTCACGCACGGCGCAGGTGTTAAATATTACGAGCTTCGCCTTCTGCCTGTCCTCAGTAAAACCGTAACCCATTTCGTCGAGCATACCCTTAATGTGCTCGCTGTCGGCTACATTCTGCTGACAACCGTAAGTCACTACGCACGCAAGCGGCTTGTCCTCATAACGCTGATTAAGCAGCGCACAAACCTTGCCCGTATAATCGCGCTGAACGTCAAGTTCTTTTTCGCTGACAGTTCTCGTATTAGCAGCCACTTAATCACCTCCGAAGGATATACTTACACTTATACTGTGATATTATAACAAAAAGACATATTATATTCAATATATAAAATAATAAATATTTTGTTAATTTATTATATTAATATATCTAAAATTCACAATTGATTTTTTCCGCGTGACGTGGTATCATTTTTCTGTACAAATAAAAAGGTGGTTAACTTATGCTTAAAAGACGAGGCGCAGGCGTTTTAATGCACATAAGCTCGCTTCCGTCGGAGTACGGAGTCGGAGTTTTTGACGAGAACGCGCGCCATTTTATAGACAGAATATCGGATATGGGATTTACCTACTGGCAGGTGCTCCCCTTCAATCCGACAGACGACGCAAATTCGCCGTACTGCTCGCCGTCTGCCTTCGCAGGCAATTTCCTCTTCATTGACCCCAAGGGGCTTCTTGATATGGGGCTCATCAGCGAAGAGGATTACAGAAAGAACATCTACGACGGCACGCCGTACACCGCGGACTACGAACACGCACGCAAAGTCAGATATGAAACGCTCAAAAAAGCGTTTCTTTGCGTCAGTGAAGAGCTTGCGGAAAACATAAAGGAATTTGAGCTCGAAAACGAGTGGCTCACCGACTACGCCGTATATATGGCTGTCAAGGAGAAGGAAAATTTCAAACCGTGGTGGGAGTGGAGCGACGAGCACGCGCACTACTTCAGCTGTATCAAAAACATCTTCGACTACGAGAGCGAAGCAGCCTTCTGGAAATTCGTCCAGTACATATTCTACAAGCAATGGTTCGAGATTAAAAAATACGCCAACAAAAAAGGCGTTGCAATAATCGGAGATATGCCGTTTTACGTCGCTATGGACAGCGTTGACGTATGGTCAAATCTGCCGATGTTCCTCATCGACGAAAGGACGCTCAAGGTTGAAAAGGTTGCAGGCGTTCCGCCCGATTATTTCAGCGAAAACGGACAGCTCTGGGGCAACCCGATTTACGACTGGAAGGCTATGAAAAAGGATAAATATTCCTGGTGGCTCTCACGTCTCGGACACGCGCTTAAAATCTACGACACCGTGCGGATTGACCACTTCCGCGCGTTCGCGTCATACTGGGCAATTCCTGCCGAGAGCGACACCGCAAAGGTCGGCGAATGGCTCGACGGTCCGAAGATGGATTTCTTCAACACAGTATTCAGTAAATTCGGCGACGACGCACCGATTATTGCCGAGGATTTAGGCGTTTTCGGTGAAGATGTAGTACAGCTTCTCGAGGTCACGGGCTTCCCGGGAATGAAGGTTGCGCAGTTCGCATTTGACACAAATTCCGATTCGTCTCACCTTCCGCACAACGCCGTACCGAATTCAATAAACTACGTCGGCACTCACGACAACAACACTATTCTCGGCTGGCTTTGGGAAGCGAGCGAGGACGAGCGAAAATTCGCACTCGACTACTGCCACTTCCGCGGAGGAAACTGGGGCGAAGGCGGATACTACTCGCCGTCGTGCAGGTGTATTACGGAAGCAGTATGGCAAAGCGCGTCAAACGTTGCTATAATTGCGCTTCAGGATATGTGCGGCTTCGGCTCTGACGCAAGAATGAACATTCCCGGAGTGCCCGATAAAAACTGGCGTTTCCGCACCACGCGCGAAACAATCGACAGCATTGATACGGAATACTTCAGGCACATCAACGCGCTTTACAGACGTATGTATCCCTCGATTGAAAAGTAAAGATTAAAATCCCCTGCTCTCGCAGGGGACTTTTTTAATTATTGCATTCGTCTTTCTCGGGAGGGAAGAAATCGTCAACAGGAAAATCGATATTCTGGAAGGTTGAGCATGGGTCGGCAGTCGAGCAATCGCACTCTCTGTCAGGTACGCAGTAATCGTACGCAGGCATAAGAAGCTGAACGTCGCGCTCCATCTGTACAATTGAGAACAGTCCGAGCGTTACGAGAACTGCCTTGCGCGGATTAGGACGGAAATTAATGTCGTCAACAAGTCCGCGAACGCTATCCGGGAATGCCGTGAACAGCGGACGGCGGCAATGGTGAATGTCTACAATGTCTGTATCAAGAACAACGGGGTCAACCGCCTGAACTTTCGCTGTCGGGTTAGTGTACTGCGGTGATTCAGGTCTGTCGAGTCTGTCGCTGCATCTGTTAAGAGTCGACTTGAAGACCTTAACGTCGCCCTCTGAGCCGAAAAGAATGCACTTCTTCTCAAAGTTCGTAAAGCCGATTACAGTCTGCGGATTGGAGAACGGACCGCCGTAAACGTCAAATCTGAGTCTGAAATAGAAGTTGATATCAACATTATAGTATCCTCTGTTAAACGGTACATCCTCAACATCGATGCTTACTGCTACGATATCGCAGTCGCGCGTTTTGATATTGTCGGCGCGGTCAATAAGCTCCTGTGCGCCTCCAAAAAATGTAACTCTTAAATCCTCTGTACAATCCTTGCTGACGCAGGAGTCAAAGATGCGTTTTGTATCGACGCATACCGCATCATTAATTCTCGTGTCATTCGGGTTGATAATTGGAACATCAGCCATAAAAAAACTCCTTCAAAATGATTATTAAAGCATTGCTTTAGTACATCATATGAAGGAGTAATATTTTTGTTAATTTCAGGTAAGTGAACTATTAAACCTTTTCCAGTTTCGCAAAATTAGCCATAAGTTTTTTCGTTCCTGCCTTGTCAAAAGCGACCTCAAGAAGAGTATCGTTACCCATCGGCTTTGCGCCGATAATTACGCCGGTGCCGAAGGACTTATGTCTTACTGTATCGCCCTTTCTATACGTTTCTCCCGTCGCGCAAGCAGACGTAGTCTGGCCGAACTGATGAGCTGCGGAGCTATTCTGTCTCGCCTCTCCGATTGGAGTAGTTTTGCTGTATTTATGCGGTTTTTTCGGCGTTCCGAAGCCTGATGAAGTGCCCGAATATCCGCCGAAGGAATACGATTTCGGCTGCTCGCGGACTGTTTTGTCCTCGGTAACCTCAGGCGGAATTTCACGCAGGAAGCGCGACGCAATATTGCGGTTTGTTGAGCCGTAAAGCATACGCTGACGCGCATTAATGAGATAAAGCTTTTCTCTCGCGCGCGTTATGCCGACGTATGCGAGGCGGCGTTCCTCTTCAAGCTCCTCATCGCTGTACATACTCTGATTACCGGGGAATATTCCCTCCTCAAGTCCGGGGATAAACACTACGGGAAATTCAAGTCCCTTTGCAGAGTGAAGCGTCATAAGCACAACGCAGTCGTCATCCTCGTTATAGGAGTCGATATCCGACACAAGCGCAACGTCCTCAAGGAAATCGGAGATAGTGAACTCGTCGTCCTCCTCCTGGTACTTAATGAGCATTGAGGAAAGCTCCTGGACATTCTCCTTGCGCGTATCCGCAGTCTGCGGGTCGTCCTCATCAAGGAAGTTAAAATATCCCGTTTTTTCAATAATTTCCTGCAGCAAATCAGACGGTTTCATTCCGTCCTCGCTACATCTGATTAAGCCGTTGATGAGGTCGCAAAACTCTCTCAGTCTGCCTGCGCTGCGCGAAGTTTTTGCAAACTCATCGGCGTGCTCACACACCTCAAAAGCAGTCATACCGTTAACCGCTGCAATCTCGAGTATGTAGTTAAACATAGTATCGCCGATACCGCGTTTCGGAGTATTGATAATACGCTGAAGGCGTACATTATCAGCCGTATTATTCACCACGGCAAAATACGAAACGATATCCTTAATCTCCTTACGGTCAAAGAAACGGTTACCGCCGATAATCTTATATGACACGCCGGACTTTGCGAGCATCATTTCTATATTACGGGACTGCGCGTTCATACGGTAAAGCACCGCATGGTCCCTGTACGCCCTGCCGTTTTTAACATTTTCGTTAATCTCATCTACGATAAAGCGCGCCTCGTCCGTTTCGCTCAGCGCAGTATAAAGAACTACCTTCTCGCCGTCCTTACCTGCGTAAGAGCGCAGGTGCTTATCCGCAAGGCGCGTTGAGTTATTCTTAATAACGCCGTTTGCCGCGTCGAGAATGTTCTGCATTGAGCGGTAATTCTCCGCAAGCTCAAGCTGAATAACCTTAAGTCCTTCGTTCTCATAACGCTCCTTAAAACGCATAATATTTTCAATCGTAGCGCCGCGGAAGCGGTAAATACTCTGGTCGTCATCGCCGACAACGCAAATATTATGGTATCCGCCTGCAAGAAGATATGTCAAGACATACTGAGCGTAGCTCGTGTCCTGGTACTCGTCTACAATAACGTACTTAAACTGGTGCTGATAATGCTCGAGTACGTCGTCGTTTTCCTTGAGAAGCGCAACGGTATTATAAATCATATCATCAAAATCCATTGCGTCAGCGCGCATCAGCTCCTTCTGATACTCCTCGTAGCATTGCGCGATTTTCGCCTTGCGGAAGTCGTTTACCGTACTTGCCTTGTACTCAGCAGGGCTGATAAGACTATCCTTAGCGCGGCTGATTTCCGCGAGAATTGAGCGGTGATTAAGGAACTTGTCCTCAATGCCGAGGCTCTTCTGAACGCGCTTCATAACACGTTTCTGGTCGTCGGTATCATAGATAGTAAAGTGCTGAGAATAGCCGAGCCTATCGCCGTAGCGCCTGAGCATTCGCGCGCACATAGAGTGAAACGTCTGCGCCCAGATTTCGCTTGCCTCGTCGCCGATAGTATTTACGAGTCGCTCCTTAAGCTCGCCTGCAGCCTTATTTGTAAATGTAATCGCGAGCACCTGCCAGGGAAGCGCATATCCGTCGCGAATAATATGCTCAATTCGTTTAACTATAGTAGCAGTTTTGCCCGTTCCTGCACCTGCAACAACGAGCACAGGACCGTCAACGGTATCAATAACGCGCTGCTGCTCTTTATTTGGTTTTACTGCGTCTTTATTCATATATTCTCCATTGATAATAAACGGGAGGGCGTTTACCCTCCCTTTTTAGTTTATCCAAGCAGAGTCAGCAGGATACCTGCCGCAACTGCAGAGCCGATAACGCCGGACACGTTCGGTCCCATAGCGTGCATAAGCAGGAAGTTTGCAGGATTCTCCCTTGCGCCTTCCTTCTGGCTGACACGCGCCGCCATAGGTACGGCAGAAAGGCCTGCCGAGCCGATAAGCGGATTAACTTTTCCTCGCGTGAGGATATACATAAGCTTACCGAACAACGTTCCGCCTGCAGTACCGAAGCCGAATGCGAGCAGTCCGAGAAGCACGATTTTAAGCGTGTTCAGATTGAGGAACGACTGCGCCGAGGTGGTTGCGCCGACAGAAAGTCCGAGAAGAATTGTAACGATATTCATAAGCTCATTCTGCGCCGCTTTTGCGATACGTTCCGTGCGTCCGCTCTCCTTGAGCAGATTGCCGAGCATAAGCATTCCGACAAGAGTAGCTGCGTCGGGGAGCAGTAGAGACACAATAACCGTTACCATAATCGGGAACAGAATTTTTTCAAGCTTAGAAACGGGGCGAAGATTGTCCATAACTACGCTACGCTCTTTTTTCGTAGTCAGCGCGCGCATAATAGGCGGCTGAATAACGGGAACGAGCGCCATATATGAATACGCCGCGACGGCAATTGTACCGAGCATTGCAGGGGCGAGCTTCGACGTTACGAAAATCGCCGTAGGTCCGTCAGCGCCGCCGATAATCGCGATTGAACCGGCTTCATTCGGCGCAAAGCCAAGCAGTATTGCCACGAGATACGCGACAAAAATACCGAGCTGCGCTGCAGCGCCGAGAATAAACGAGCTCGGACGCGCGATAAGCGACGAGAAATCAGTCATAGAGCCGATTCCGAGGAAGATAAGCGGAGGATAAATTCCCGCTTTAACGCCGAAGTATAAAAAGTCCATAAGTCCCGGAGTCAGCGTTTTGCCTGCGCTGTCCGTAAGCCTGCCGGCAACTAAATCAATAAATCCATGCAGGTCGTGATACTGCACCGCAAGATTTGCCAAAGGCAGATTTGCAAGCAGCATTCCGAATGCAATCGGTATCATAAGGAGCGGCTCAAATCCGCGTTTGATACCGAGCCAGAGGAAAAAGAAGGCAACTAAAAGCATTACCAGGTTCTTCCAGCCCTCGTCCGCGAAGAAGTAAGCATATCCGCTGTTTAAAAATATGCTCTTAATAACCTCCCAGACACCTTGTAAAACTTCCATTCAAGCGTCCTCCTAAAAAGGTCTTGTGTTTTCAGTAATAGCTGCAAACGCCCACGGATTGCGTCTTGTAATCGGGTTTGGAGTCTGCGTGCGTACGGCAGCAGGAGCAATCGAGGTAACTACTGTTCCCTCGCCCTCCATCATATATACAGCCGCGCTGATTGCAGCAACAACTTCACCGCTGATACCCTCTGCAACAGGTGCAGGAGTAACTGCCGGCGGCGGAGTAGGAATTATATTAAGTTCGCTCGTTGCTTGTAACGATGTCTTGCTCTTCTTATTCTTTCTCATATTTGCTCCTTGCGTTTTTGAAACTAATTTGCCGAATATGTTAAATACAATTATCAGTACCGCCAAAGTAGCGAGCACTATTCCCAGCCCTGCGATAATTACCGTCGCAGTAAATCCGACGGAAGTATCTGGAACGACTGAGGTTGCAAGTGAATAAAGGCTCATACCCAAATTCCCCCATTATAATAATTAATAATATTATAGAACAACACATCAGATTTTTCAACAAAAAACAGGTATTTTTTTGACTTCGTCGATTTGCATAAAAAAGCTATTGATTTATTTTTAATTTGTGTTTATAATAAGTATTAGACAAAGTAATTTTAGGAGGGTAATTATGAGCAAGGAAGCAATGATTATCGCCATTCTCGTTGCGCTTATTCTTCTCTGGGCAACCGAAACGCTCGGCATGCACAGAACATCAAGACTTCTCGGCGGCGCAATTGACTTGGGATTTGCAATCTTACGATAGATAAACGGCTGTTTCAGACGAAACAGCCGTTTTTAATATGTATTATTTTAAGAAGCAAAGCTTAATCGCCTTTTCCTCAACCTTGAAGGTGAGGTCGCTGTAATCGAAGTTTTCACCGTCGCAGTTTCCGAGGAGATTTGAGCCGTCCTCCATCCAGATTCGTCCGCATTTGAGCCTTCCCGTGGTTATAAGACCGGGGAAGGTTTCTTCATTTGCCTTACCTGCGGAATACTTCGGAATCATCGGGAGCGCCTTGTGAAGCGCCATACCGTTTACAAGGGCAAAGTCGAGCAGTCCGTCGTCGAGAACTGAATCGGGAGCAGGACAAAAGCCGCCGCCGTAGTAGCTCGCATTACAGATTGCGAAGAGAACGAAGTCCTTATTATCCTCTTTCATCTGATACTCGCTGCCGTCATTGTCGACGCACGTAACGTCGTAACTAATCTTGTAATGCAGCGGTTTTGCAAGCACGGGAAGGATAGCCACGGTATATGCTTTCTGGCCGAGAAACGGCGCTTTTGCGACCATTTTACGTCCGATAGTTTCGACTATTGTATCGAGACCGAAGGACATTACGTTAATACATTTTTCGCCGTTATAATCGATGATATCAATCGGCTTCACATCGTAAGCAACCTCGCCGCCAAACAGACCGAACTGCGAAATAATCTTCTCGACATCTATATCCTTCGTGCCGTAAACCTTCTTCGCGAAATCATTACCCGTTCCGAACGGAAGAAGCATCATCGGAGTTTCAGTATGCGCGAGTCCGTTTGCGACCTCGTGGACAGTTCCGTCGCCGCCACAGGCAACCACTACGCAGTCGCCGCCGAACTCAGAAGCATAGCGAGCCGCAATATCCTTTGCGTCGCCGCGCGCCTTAGTCTCTTCAATGACCATCTCGTGGTCGTTGTGACGAAACGCGCTCCTGATATTCTTGAAAACACGCGCTTTATCCTCGCTTCCGGCGATAGGATTAACAATAAATACAAATTTCATTACACTTCTCTTTTCACACAAATAGAATTAAATCAGATAACCTGAGTTCCGCCTACAGGTCTGATAATCAGGACATAGCACTTATCCTTGCCGAATACGCTCTCAATTGTTGTCTTATATGTATCAAGGAGGTCGTTAGGAACAAACGCCTGAATGGTGCCGGCAAATCCGCCGCCGTGAACTCTCCACGCGCCTCTGCCCTTGAGGATTTCCTCGGATATAGCGAGTGCAAGAGAAAGCTTCTGCTCAGTCGGATTTTTTGGAGTGTAGACGTTCTGATTAAGCTCAAATGAGGATTTTCCGCTTTCGATAATAATCTCCTTAAAGCCTTCAAAGTCGCCGCTTTCAAGACATTTTACAGCCTTGTCGACGCGTTTGTTCTCGTTGTAGAAATGGATTGCGCGCAGGATTGCTCTGTCGTTAACCTTGCCCGTAAGCTCGGGAATGCGCGAGAAGAACTCCTCGTATGAAATCTCACGAAGAACGTTCTTGCCGAGAGCTTTTGCAACAGCTTCCATCTCGCCGCGTACAGCAGCGTAGTCATCGGTAAGGTCAGAGTGATTTCCGCCTGTGTCAACTATGCAAAGCGAGTGACCCGACTTTGAAAAATCGAAATCAAGCTTCTTGATAACAGGATTTTCAGTAGACTCAAAATCTATAGTAACAAACGTGCCGACAGAAGCCGCCATCTGGTCAAGAAGACCGCAGGGTTTGCCGAAAAATACGTTCTCGCTGTACTGCGCAACCTTTGCGATATCAACAGCGCTGATTTTGCCGTCATTGAACATATAAGAGATAACAGAGCCGAGCAGCACCTCAAACGCAGCGGAAGATGAGAGTCCTGAGCCGCCCATAACGTCGCTCGTAGTATAAGCGTCAAAGCCGCTCACCTCAAAGCCGAGATTCTTAATACCTGCGGCAACGCCCTGAACGAGAGATGTCGAGTCGCCGTAGCGGCTCTCCTTAGGCTCAAGGTCTGTAAGGTCAACGACATTCATCTTATGTCCCTTCGACTTAACGCGGATAACGCCGTCGTCATTTGCGCTGACAACAGCGATTGCGTCGAGGTTGATTGAAGCCGCGAGCACCTTACCATTATTATGGTCCGTATGGTTTCCGCAAACCTCTGTTCTGCCGGGAGCGGACAT
>CAMPAT010000011.1 GCA_946633275.1 uncultured Clostridia bacterium | reverse complement strand
TACTGCTTGCCATATAATCACCTCAATGTGATTATATCATCTTTTTTCAAGCATTTCAACAATAGTCCTGAAAATTGGACAGCAGTCTGCGGCGCCGCTTGTTCCGTTTTCGCACATTACGACAATGCAGTATTCAGGGTCGTCATACGGATAAACTCCGGCAAACCAGGTATTAAACATTTCAGCTCCGTCTTTAAACTGCCCTGTTTGCGCAGTAGCAGTTTTGCCTGCAGATTTATGTTCTTTTGTATCTGCGTTAACTGCTGTTCCATTCTCAACAACATTGCGGAGTTGCAATAAAAGCCTGTCTGCGTTATTTTCTGTCATTACTCTTGTCGATTCACTTGATTTGCACTCAGTAAGACTTCCGTTAACTTCTTTTTTAGCTTTAAAAAGCACGGGACACTTATAAACGCCGCCGTTAGAAACTGTGCAAAGCATTGAGCAAACCTGCAAGGGACTTGACATCACTCTCCCCTGACCGAAAGAAAAAAGCGCAAGTTCACCTTTTGAATACAGTTCTTTTTCGCCGGGAAGCGTCGAAGAGTTAATACTCCAGGACTCGTTAAAGGCGATACTCTCTCCAAAGCCGAATTTTTTTGCAGTTTTAAGCAGATTATTCCTGCCGAGTTTCAGCGCGAGATTAATGAAATAACAGTTGCACGAATTTGCAAGTGCGTCATTAAGGTTCTGGATACCGTGCCGATGCTCTTTCTGACAACTGAATACAGTATCGCCGACAGCGGTTTTACCGTCGCATTTGTAAGAAAAACTTATGTCATTCTCAAGTGCACAGGCTGCGGTCAAAATTTTAAACACGGAGCCAACATTATAATTTGAAAAAGACTTATTAATATAGGTAGAGTCCGGCTTATTTACGCATGCCAACATCTCCGCAGTTTTTGCGTTCATAATAATAACGCAACCTGATTTCATATCTTGCGCTGAGTTTTCAGCGATACTTTGCATCTCCCTGTCAAGTGTAAGAACATAACCCTCTCTTGTATAGTAAGAAAGAGAATCATCTTTTCCGTCGTCGCCGGTCAGCATTCTCCCTTTCGCGTCAACAAGATAATTCACCTTGAGTTTTGCAGGCTTCAAATCGATGTGCGATAAAACTCCTGACGAATCGGATGATATAAGCTGATTCAGCGAAGTATCGGTGGAATACACCTTAAAAGTCTTTAAATTACTGTCATTACTGTCAATGTTTTTTACTACAGGATATCCCTCGCTTAGCTCCTTTGTGATGACAGCTATTTCCCGCTTAGAATAAAATTTTTGAAGCTCAGATAAATCAGACGTAACAGGGCGAATAACAGCTCTATACGAAGATACATTATTATTAATTTTAGTGCCGTCTCTAAAATAAAGTTGCGGCTGTGATGTTGCAACTACGACTGAATATGAATTATATTCATCAGAAACACTATAAAACTCGCTCAGCGCAATATATCCTACTCTGCCGCATATAGCACAAAAGATAATACTGATTACGCAGGCGAGAGAAGTTGTTCTCCTGAACATAAAAACACCCCTTTGTTATTGTTAAACAAAGGGGTAAAATTATTATTTTCTTTCAACTCTGAAAATTGAATCAGGTGAAATATCCTTGTCACATCTGAAGGAATATATATTAGTCGCCTTATTTGCAACGTCTGTATATTCGCCGTCGTTTTCGTTATACAGCTCTTCAACGACAATCTGATAAGGCTTTTTGTTCGGCTCAACTACCTCAAGCGTGTCGCCCTGATAAAAGCGATTGCGTTGTTTAACGGTAACCCTGCCGTTTTCATACTTATCAAACAGCGCGCAGACATCCCAGTTTCTGATATAACCGCCCGAATTGAGCACCTGTCCGTTTTTCAAAGGACCGAAGTTGAAACCGTCCGTATATTCTCTGTGACTCATCTTTTCCATTTCGTCAAGAATCCACTGAGACGGTTTGAAATCAGCATTTCTGCCGGACTTCAGGTATTCGTCAATCGCATTTCTATATGCGTAAGTCACTATTGCGGTATAGTACTCGCTTTTAGCTCTGCCTTCTATTTTAAACGAGTCAATTCCTGCTCTGTCAAGCTCAGGAATATGGTCAATCATACATAAATCCTTTGAATTAAAGATATATGTACCGCTATCATCCTGATTAATGGGAAAATACTGTCCCGGTCGGGTTTCTTCTACAAGCGAATACTTCCATCTGCAAGGCTGAGCGCAGTCGCCGCGGTTAGCGTCTCTGCCGACCATATAATCAGAGAGAATACATCTTCCGCTGAAAGACATACACATTGCGCCGTGGATGAATACTTCAATTTCAAGGTTCGGGTTAGTTTTATCCCTGATTTCCCTGATATCATCAAGAGAGAGCTCGCGCGCAGTAACAATCCTTTTCGCGCCAAGGTCGTAAAGCGTGTTAGCCGCCTCATAATTTACAATACCAACCTGAGTAGACATATGGATATCTACATCGGGAGCATATTTTTTCGCAAGAGACATAACGCCCATATCGGCAATAATTAGCGCGTCAACTCCGATTTGTGCTACGTAGCTGAGGTAATCAGGAAGCTGAGGAAGCTCATTGTTTCTCGGCAGAGTGTTACACGTCAAATATACCTTCTTGCCGAGCGAATGAGCAAGGCTTACCGCTTCTTTCAGTTCGTCAGCTTTGAAATTGGAAGGGTTAGTACGCATACCAAACATTTCGCCGCCGAGATACACCGCGTCCGCTCCGAATTTAAGTGCAAGCTTAAAGCGTTCCATATCACCTGCAGGAGACAAAAGTTCAATCTTCTGTTCGCACATATTATGCCTCCAGATAAGGCGCGTATTTTGCTACCTTCTCTTTAAACTCCTGAAGAGTTTTTGCTGTATAAATTTTCCCGTTAGTATCGTGGAAGAAGAATTTTGCTTCTGACTTTGACGGCCAGAGCGCAGCTTCAATAGCTTTCTGTCCCGGGTTGCAGATAGGTCCTGCAGGAAGTCCGGATACTGTTGAATTATTATTTGTATTATAATACGCCATATAGTAATCTGCAGTATGAGCTGAAGTTGAAGAAAGCGAAGGCGCTACTTTATTAGTGATATAGTCCGATGTAGACTGACAACCGAGCCACGGGAAGTTAGCCTTGTCATCAAGTCTGTTATGAATTACGGCAGATATAGTTTTCATCTGCTCTTCGTTCGCAGCTTCTTTCTGAATAATAGAAGCGATTGTCATCACTTCATAATCAGTAAGCCCGAGCTCTTTCGCCCTGTCTCTGTATTTCTGAGAATACTTTTCGTCTCCGTTCTGGAGGAACTTTTTGATTGTTGACGAGGCGCTTTCGTCAATATAGAACTCGTAAGTATCCGGGAAAAGGAAGCCTCCAAGCCTGTAAGGGACGCTGTCCTGAGCCTTTAAGTCGGAAACGAGCGAATACGAATAATCAGTTGACTGAATTACCGAGATAAGCGCCTGCTTGTCGCAAACATCATTTTCGCTAAGCTTTTCAATAATCTCAGCGGTAGTATAACCCTCAGGGAAGGTCAGAGAAATTGTTTCTGATGATTTCTGCTCGCCTTTAAGCGTAGTGAGCATACCTTCCAGACCCATTTTACCATTGAGATAGTAAACGCCGGCGTCAAACGGACCTCCGAGTTTATTGGAGCTGAACACCTTATCTCTCAGCTTAATAAACAGCTTGCAGAAGTTCTTACATTTTATAAGTCCGTTGTCGGAAAAGGCTTCAATTGCTTCATCGCTGTCTTTTACCTGCTGCGTAAACGAAACGGTTACGGAAGATTTTGTCTTAGTAATCGCCAGAATATCGTTCATACAAAGAATTGCATAGATTGAGAATATCATCGAAAGCACAATGACAATGATGAAGAAAAGATAGGTAGAACCTACGCCGCTTGACTTTTTCTTCTTCCTTCTTCTCGTCGGCGCAGCCTGAGGCTGACGTGTACGAGCGGCTGAAGCGTCGCTTTGATTTGAAAAATAGATATCGTTAGTATTTGATTTTGTATCAGGGTTAAAGTCCATTTTCTCCTCCGCTGATTAAAAGTGTTTGTTTATCTGTAACGACTGTGTCGACAGGCACATCGTGATTTTCAGTTGGAATGTTTACGCAAAGCAGCTCGTCATAGCAGAGTCCTACGGATTTCGCTCTGTTTAAGCTCAGGAATCTGTCATAGTATCCTCCGCCGTAGCCTATGCGATAGCCTTTCCTATCAAAAGAAAGTCCAGGTACAATTATAATAGATTTTTCAGGAACTTCAAGTCTTTTATTAAAATTAATATCCGGTTCTGAAATTCCGAATGCACCTGTTTTAAGCTCACTAAGCGAGCTGATTTTATAAAAGCTCATACTTCCCTGCTTGTTCTCACAATAAGGCACAGCGACCGTTTTACCGTCAGATAGTGCTCTATTGATTATAGCAGTTGTGTCAATCTCGCTTCTGAACGACACGTAACAAAGAACGGCTTCAGCTTCATAATAATCCGAAAGGCTGATAACGTTTTCTAATATTGACTTATCTTTAAAACTCTTAAAAGCTATGCCGTTTCGCTTTTCCGCGAGATTTTTGCGCAATTCTTCTTTTATCTGCATTGAATCTGTTTTCTTACGGTTTCTGCAACCTCGGCGCCCTTGAGCTTTTTAACAATTTCAAGTCCAAAATCAATGCACACGCCTGCGCCGCGGGCAGTTATAAAGTTACCGTCTGTAACGACGTATTTCTCAGACAAATCAGCGCCGGCAAGCTTATCTTCAAAGCCGGGGAAGCAAGTAGCTTCTTTACCGTTTAAAAGTCCTTTATTTCCGAGAATTGACGGTGCGGCACATATAGCGCATACGGGAACGTCGATGTTAACAGCGTTATCAATAGCTTGCTGAACCTTGTCATTCGCCTCGAGATTAATCGTTCCGGGCATACCACCGGGCAAAACTATTGCTTCAACATCGTAAAAATCGAACTCATCAATCGTAATATCGCTCGTGACCCGAATTTTATTTGATGAGGAAACAAGCTTCCCCGTGACGCCGACTGTTTTAACCTCTACTCCTGCTCTCGTGAGCATATCTACGGGCGCAAGGGCCTCAATAATTTCAAAACCGTCTGCTAAAAATACATATACCATAACTAGCTCCTTAATGCTGTCGGTTGTTTAAGTTCATATCCTTCAAAAAGATACTCTTCTATCTCAGGTATTTCATCGAATTTTATGTCGCCTATATCAAATCTATTGCAAATTTTACGCTTAGAATAAAAATCAACGAGCGACTCGCTTGCGGGTATAAGACATACCTTCATCCCGTGACTTAAACAAAAATCAATAAGCTCAGTCATATAGCCGCGACCTTCATAATCCTTAAGCGTACAAGCAGCGTAAATGTAATAAAGCTTTTCTCCATTAACCTTGCAGTCAACAAGATACATCATTGACGCGCCAATGTCGCCGTTAAAATACATAAGACATCTCGCATTTTTTACGTTGTCTATGAAGAATTCTATTTCCTCTCTGCTGTCGCAGAACGCTTCTTGCCACAGATTAATAATGCTTTCTCTGTTATCAGTAAACTCAATCATTGTAAAACGCCACGCATTTTTCAAGGATAATTTCAGGATAATATGACATCTTCGCTTTTCTCAGTCCGTCAATTCCTAAATCCTCTTCCCTGTTTACGTAAGTATAATCCTGCAAGCAGTTCTTAGTAAATTCCTGGTTGATAATAGGAAACGCACCCTGAATTTCTGCAGAAGCCTTTTCAAAGTGAGTAACAAAGCATTTGCCGTTTTGTTGCGGCTCGCCCATACAGAAAGCTACTACGTTACCGTCAGCTCTGATAAGTCCGCCCTTCCAGCCGAGCTCATCATAGCTTTCAAAAGCTTTAAGTACAGCTTCAAATTCTTCTTTATAATCCTCGTCAAATTCGCCTTTTTCTTCAATCCATCTTTTATGCGTTTCTATACAGTCGGCAATATTATCTTTATTGATAATCTCAAATTTCCAGTCGGGATAATTCTTTTTGAAATTAGTGATATGATTACGCTTACCGTGAAGCTTCTTTCCGCTGAGCGTGGTCATTCTGTCAACAAGATAGATATAATCGTTAAAAGCGCTGTCATATTTATATTCAAATTTACCTGTAAACGCCTCCTGCATAAGTAGCTTATACCCTGCAGTAACGCCGTAAATCGCAGGCACTACGCCGATACTCTTTGCGTCTTCAATTATTGCATTAACGGCAGCGGTAAAGTCTCCCTCGCCGAGAGGAACTGAATAAGATATTTCATTGCCTGTTCCCCATCTGCATATTAAAAAATCATTGAAGTGAGCGATTTTAGTATTATAAGCCTTTGTCCATATGTACATATTGCCGAACGTGTACTCACAGTTCATACTGTTTGCATGCTTAAGGCAATTATTAACCCACTCTTTGTCAGAGAGTTGCGTTTGCTTAAATTCAAGCATTACTAAGCTCCTTATCAACTATGTTACATATCATAGAATGAATTGTGTCAATAGGAAGAAGTTTCCCGTTTTCAGTACAGTTTACTACGCGCCAGTTTTGCTTTTCAGCAGTATAGAGAGCCGATTTGCGGCAACTTTGCAGAAAGCTTATATCAGCTTCGTGTACGTCTTTTTTATTTTCATCGCCTGAATATCTGTCTGTCATAAGCTTCTGCGAAATTTCAACGGGAACATCAAGATAAATGACTAAGTCAGGACGGGGAATTCCGATTTTGTTATACTCAAAATCTTCGCTCCAGCTGAGATATGAATCCCACTCAGCTTCGTCAAGCTTTTCCATCTGGTAAATAGAGTTAGAGGTAGCATATCTGTCTGCTAAAATAACGGTTCCGTTTTCGTAGTCGCTCTTCCAGTTAAGCTTAAATGAAGCGAATCTGTCTACTGCGTAAAACGCGCCTGCTGCGTATGCATTAACGTCGTCTGCTGACTTGCCGAACTGTCCGTCAAGATACATCTTAACAAGAGTGCTCGACGGTGAATCGTAGTCTGGTAGCTTAATCTTCTTAAATTTTACACCTGTGTCGCCGAGGTGCTTAACGAGAAGTTCGGTCTGTGTTGACTTTCCGCTTCCGTCAAGTCCTTCAATTATTATCAGTTTTGGCATTTTTCCGTTCTAACTTTCTTTTATTTCCTTTTTCGTCAACAATATAAGTGTTTTCAAGCTGACTGATAAGGTTCGCTTTATATGAATTAATATATTCAAGTCTGAGATTTGCCTGCTCTGTCTTCTCCTCTTCCGTAAGTCCTTCGGGAGTCTTTGACTTGTGGGCAAGCTCGTTTATTCTGTCAATCTTCTTTTGTTCCATTAGTCTAAAAAGTCCTTTAATTTCTTGCTTCTGCTCGGATGACGGAGCTTTCTGAGCGCTTTAGCTTCAATCTGTCTGATACGTTCACGTGTTACATTAAACTCTTTTCCTACTTCTTCAAGTGTCTTCGGGTTTCCGTCCTCAAGACCGAAACGAAGCGAGAGCACCTTTTCCTCACGCGGAGTAAGAGTCTTCAGAACTTCCGCAAGCTGCTCTTTAAGGAGGCTCATTGAAGCTGCGTCTGCAGGAGCGAGCGCGTCGTCATCAGGGATAAAGTCGCCGAGGTGAGAGTCCTCTTCTTCACCAATCGGTGTTTCAAGGGAAACGGGGTCCTGCGCAACGCGAAGAATCTCGCGAACTTTATCAACAGGCATTTCAAGATACTCTGAGATTTCTTCAGGAGTAGGCTCGTGTCCGTTAAGGTGAAGAAGCTGTGATTTCGCTTTTTTAACCTTATTGATAGTTTCAACCATATGGACAGGAATTCTGATTGTTCTCGCCTGGTCTGCAATAGCGCGGGTAATAGCTTGTCTAATCCACCAGGTAGCGTAGGTCGAGAACTTAAAGCCCTTTGTATAATCGAACTTATCAACAGCTTTGATAAGGCCGAGGTTACCCTCCTGGATTAAATCAAGGAACTGCATTCCTCTGCCGACATAGCGCTTTGCGATACTTACAACAAGTCTGAGGTTAGCTTCTGCAAGACGTTTCTTGGCATATTCGTCATTATCGGCGATTTTAATCGCGAGCTCTATTTCCTCCTCTGCGGTAAGCAGCGGAATACGTCCGATTTCCTTAAGATAAACCTTAACCGGGTCGTCCATTGCGGCATTATCATTAACCGCAATAGTTTCCGCAGCGTCAGTTTCCTTAGGAAGGTCGACTTCAAGAGTGATGCCGTCAAGCGTTTCTGCAGAAAAGTCATCGATAATGTTGATATTTGAAGCGTCAATCTGCTCATTGAGCTTTTCAAGCTCGTCAACGTCAAGGTCAAGCTCAACTATAAGATTATCAATCTCCTGAGCTGTGAGGTGACCTGACGCCTTACCTTTTTCAATAAGCTTTTTGAACGCCGCGTTTTTCTTTTCCTCGTGGGTGTTAGGTGTTGTGTTAGAATTCTTGTCCATATTTATATTCTCCTCAAATTATGTACTAATTGCTGAACAGCCGTCTGAAATCATCGTCGCTGATATCAGACATATCGGCTTTCTTGACCTGTTGTTTTGAGTATTCCTCCTTGATTGTTGCGATACAATCAGCAAATTCCTTCTCAGGATTGGTGCTGTCGGCAGAACGGGCGATAATGCCTGAAAGTCTGCCCATCTCTTCGCTGCTGAGAGATTCGCCGAAATGCATTAAGTCAACGTCAAGATTAAGATCTATTCTTTCAGTAACAAGGCTGAATATTTTTTGGTGAAAGCCAGAGCTTAAGTAATCCTTGTTAAACTCCTGAAGCTGTTTACTGAGCTTTTTATGATGAAGAAGAAGACCAAGTAGTCTGTCCTCTGCTCTGAGCTTACGTGTCGAAGACGAGGATTCATAACTCTCCTTCTGATTTCTGCGCAAACTCTCGGTGATAGCAGAATTTGCTTCTCTCTTCTGACTTCGTATGATTGCTCGTTTTGAGTAATTATCAAGCTGAATTTTAATGCTGTTTTTATCTACTCCGAGCTCCTCCGACAGCCGTGACAAGTATAAGTCCTGCTCAATCGGCGAAACACCGCTCAGAATTCTGATGCAATCGTTAAGGAAATCGATTTTTCCCTGAGTTGAGTTTAGATTATACTTACTTCTGCTGTTCAGAATTGCAAATTCAATTTCATTTGAAGCGCCTTCAAGCATTGCAGCAAATTTATCTCTGCCCTGGGTTTTGATAATCTCGTCCGGGTCTTTGCCGCCGCTAAGAGCAGGGATGCGAACCTTAACGTCAGTTTTGCTGAAAAGTCCGATTGCCTTATCAAGCGCTTTTTGTCCTGCCTCGTCAGCGTCATATGCGAGAATAACTTCGCTCGCGTATCTTGATATAAGGCGTACCTGTTCGCTCGTAAGCGCTGTTCCGCAGCCTGCAACGGCGTTATTGAAGCCTGCCTGATGCATCGCAATAACATCCATATATCCTTCGCAGAGAATTAAAGTATCCTTGCCGCTGTCTTTTGCGAGATTGAGAGCAAAAAGCTCGTTAGTTTTCTTATACACGAGCGTATCGCCCGTATTGATATACTTCGGTTTTGAGTCATCAAGTACTCTTCCGCCGAAAGCAATTACATTACCGCGGACATCAATAATCGGAGTCATAACGCGGTTCCTGAACATATCATAGTAACCTTTTTTACCCTTAACCACAACTCCTGCGGCTTCCATATCGGGAACGTAAAAGCCTTTACTCTTAAGGTGTTTAAGTAAGGCGTCCCACGAATTCGGCGCATAGCCGAGTCCGAACTTAGTAATCGTCTTAGCAGAAAGTCCGCGCGAGAGATAATATTCGCGTCCGACTTTACCCTCTTCGCTCATCAGATATGAATGATAAAACCGTGCAGTTTCGCGGTTGATGGCAAGAATTGACTTGCGCCGCTTAGCCATGGAATCGTCGTAACCGTCCTCAGGCATCTGGAGTCCTGCTCGTCCTGCAAGCAGTTTTACCGCATCGATGTAATCGAGATTTTCAATTTTTCTGATAAAGCCTACTGCGTCGCCACCTGCACCGCACCCGAAGCAGTAAAACGACTGAGTTTCCGGATAGACTGTAAAAGAGGGAGTTT
>CAMPAT010000010.1 GCA_946633275.1 uncultured Clostridia bacterium | reverse complement strand
TATTATCAGGGGCAACAGCGATGAAAACGACTTCGCCCGTGTCGAGCGTGAAGTTGCTGCAAGCGTCTTCTTTTACGTCATCATAATTATACGCGCTGCTTCTCGCAATGCTGCGATAAAAGTCCTTATCCCGCTCGTCCTTCTCCACGGTACAAACGGTTACTTTGACGTAATCTGCATTATGGTCTTTAAAGTCCTCGTTCTGCGACGTATAGAACTGATAAGTTCCGTCGTGGGGCGCCTCAAATCTGATTGAAGCAACGCCGTACTGAGCCATCCAAAGCGTGTACTTTGAATCCAGAGACGCATTAATCATATTGCCGTCTTTGTTAAGACCGTACTCGTTTTGTCTTACCGAATAAGTATTCTTGCCAATGTTAACACGGTCTCCATACCATTCGGTAACAGTTACTTCGCTGCCGCTTACGAGCACGTTAGTAGCCTTAAGCGGCTGAGTATAAGTACCCGTAAAGGTTTCCTCATATGTTGCAGGACTTGCGTTTGCTGCAATCGGGAATGAAAACAGAAGTGCAAGGCTAAGCAACACAGCTAAAAATTTAGTCGTTGACTTTTCCATAGTTCTCTCCTTTATATTTTTTGCATTAAAAAAGCCACTTATATTATAATATAAAAATAAAGTGGCTGTCAATAATAAGTGTTTGTCTATTTTCTACAAAATATCGGGCATTTTTTATTGCAATACGCCCTTCGCCTCGCGCACAAGCTTCATATGCTCGCCGTCAATCTCGAAGCTTTGCTTCCTGCCGTACTTCTTCGCCTTTTCGGGCGTATTTTTTTCGAGGCGGTCGAGCGTTTCGGGCACGGCGGCGATTTTTTCGAGGCATACCGATTTCATATCCTCGTCCTTCTCCGCGGCATAATAGTCCGC
Source organism: uncultured Clostridia bacterium (assembly GCA_946633275.1). Classification (GTDB taxonomy): domain Bacteria; phylum Bacillota; class Clostridia; order Oscillospirales; family Acutalibacteraceae; genus Eubacterium_R. The sequence goes on along the minus strand of CAMPAT010000010.1, from coordinate 9,342 downwards.
CGCAGTTTTACAAAGGTCGATATATTCCTCGTAATACTCCATATCGCGCGGACTCTTTTTCAAAACGAGCTCCATCTGCTTAATCGCTTCATCATACCGCTGATTTGCGGCATAAATTCGAGAAAGAACGTTGTTCGCCTCAAAAATATTATCGTTTATGTCAAGCAGCTCGCTCGCAAGCTCATATCCTTCCTGCTGCGAATTTGTCCTGAGCATAAGCACGACGAGCGCCGAGGTGTTCTTATAATAATAAACAGATTTTTTCTGGTCGCCGACATAGTTATAAAAGCTCGCAAGCCCCGTGACTATATTAAGGACGACAAGCGCAATGCATATCAGCGACGGAATGAGTTTACTTTTAATCTCAATTTCCTTTTCCCTGCCGAAATCGAGGCATAAAACGAGCACAAGGAAAATCGAGATAAACTGCAAATCGTAATCGAAAAATGCGTGGGTTGAAATTGCTGCTAACACAAGCTTATGAAGCAGAGTTGTGCTCTTGCTGAAGAAGCTCTTAACGAGCATAGCGACGAATAAAACGGCAGGGACAAAGCCGATTTCTACAGCCATCTGGATAAAATCATTATGCACGTCAATCGCATAATACGCAGCCGACTGAATTTCCTTCTGTACGTAATAAAACGCATATTCTCCCTTGCCGAACGGGTGATGAAGCGCGTACATAAACGCGTCCTTCCAGAAGAGTCCGCGCTCAACAACCGATCTGTCCGTCAGTACCGCGTGAGCGACTTTTGCGCCGAGTCCGCTTGCCGCCAAGACTACCGCGCAGACAGCTAAAACTGCCGCCGCAGAAGATACAAAAACTGTCTTCGCCTTCTTCGTTTTGCATTTTCCGTATGAAAACGCGAGCGCGCCGAGCACAATAATTCCTGCGCTGAGCACATAAACAGCTCGCGCATCAGTAAGATATATTCCGAAAGCGCAAATTACGGCGCATGCCGTATCGAGCGCAATCGCCCCCGCGCCTTTTTTCGGCTTAAGTACGGCGATAACAGCCGCGACAAGAAGATAAATCGCAAATCCGTTTGCGTATTCAAAAAAGCCGTGCAAGTCGCCCATATTGTCATAAAATCTGCTGTGAAGGCTGTCAATATGACCGAGCGCAAAGCTGATTACCGTCATAAGCGCCGCCGAAAACGGGAGCGTGTAAAGCAGCTTCGGTCTGTCGTCGCCGTCGACCTGCCACAAATTGAGTGCAAAAAGGAGCGGAACGACAAATTTTACAAAGCCGTAAAGGCTCATAGTTTTATCGAGCGCCCAGAATTTTACGACGAGATACGAAACTGCAACGAGCGCGAGCACCGCCGCAGAAACGCCGAGGCTGACATTCAGCTTCTTCGTTCTGAATACGGATACAAGCAGAAGCGCCGCAAGCACAATTCCGCCGAGAGCACAATAAAAAGTATAGTAGCCGCCGACGCAAAAAGGAAACAGCGTAAAAACGGCAAGAAGCGAATAAAAATGAAATTTATCTGTTTTCATTATGTATGTCCTTAATTCATATTATCTGTAAGCAGCATTATCGCGCTGAGCGCCGCAACAGGCGCCGTCTGGGTGCGGAGAATACGCCTGCCGAGAGTTGCAACCTGCGCGCCGTTTTCGCGAAGAAGCTCAACCTCCGCTTCGTCAAATCCGCCCTCCGGTCCGATGTAGACGGAAACGCTCTGAACGTCGCTTCTCACAAGGCTTTTCAGTCTTTCGCCGCCACCCTCGTAAAAGAGGATTTTAAGCTCGCTCTCGTCGTTTTGCACAGCCTCTTTAAGCGCCATCTGCTCCGAAATCTCCGGGACAATTCCGCGTCCGCTCTGCTGAGCGGCTTCGAGCGCGATTTTGCGGTAACGCTCGTTCTTGCGGCGAGCGCCTTTTTCATCAGGGCGGCTCACGCAGCGCTTCGTAAGAGTAGGTACAATTCTGACTGCGCCGAGCTCGGTGCATTTCTGAATAATATCCTCGAGCTTGCTGCCCTTCGGCACGCCCTGATAAATCGTAACCTTGCAACTCGGCTCGCTGTCGCTCGCCTGCTTATAGCAGACGGTGAGAGTAACGGTATTTTTCCCGATTTCGTCAATCTGACAACCGAAGTCGCTGCCCTTGCCGTCAGTCACAGTCAGCATATCGCCTACTCTCATCCTCAGCGATTTTGCAATATGACGCGCCTGCTCGCCGTCAAGGATTATTCTGTTTTCAGGCGTATAATCTAAAAATAATTTTTGCATAATATAATCTTATTTTATTCTGAGTGAACGAAGTGAGTTGAGAATTGCGAGTCCTGCAATTCCGACGTCGGAAAATGCGGCAAGCCACATCGGAATTCCTTTTTCAAGAAATACCGCGAGGATGAAAACAACCGCCTTTACACCGAGCGCTATTACTATATTTTCACGGGCGATTTTAACGGCTTTTTTTGCCGCCTTTTTCGCAAAATCAATCCCGTACTCGTTTTTGTCAGGGACGATAATTCCTTCTCCGTCGCCGTTTTTGTGCAGCTTTTCAAGCGCGTTTGAATGGTAAATATAAATACCCTTGCGTGTGCAGGAATCAATCGCGCATGAGAACGAAAGCGGAACTGAAATCACAATTGCGCACGGGCAGCCGATAACGAGAACGGAAAGTCCGCGGTAAACCCATTCCTTCCATTCGCCGTGCATAAATAGCGGCGGAATTACAATTACAAGAAGCGCAAGTGCGCAGATAATCGGAGTATAGAATTTTGCAAAACGCGCGATATAGCTCTCCGTTTCACCCGTTTCGTGGACGTGCGCGCCATGCTCGTGAGCTTCAATTTCGCGAATCTGCTTTTTGCTTTTTGACAGAGCAAGACCATGAATATACTCGCCTACAGCGTAAAGCAGCATAACTGAGCAGCCCTCGTCAAATTCCTTGATTACAAGCGCGCCGAGCGACGCAATCGTAATCATCAGGCACTCGTTAAAAAAGCTGCCGCTGATAATGTCCTCAATCGCATTTCTTACTACGCCGAAGCCTACTGTAATATACGAAATGCAAAAACATATTAAATGTAAGTACTCGGGGAGCGCCGTATGCTCGTCAATAATAATACCTGCGAAAAGAAAAAAGGCGGAAATTATAATCTTCGCAAGCTCCTGGCGCTTTACGGCGTCAAAATTCTCGTGATTATGGGAATGGTCGTGAGAATGCTCATGTTCGTGTGTATGTTCGTGTGCCATATGTATCACTCCTCAATATGCTCAATCGCCATATTGATAATCGTCTCAACATGGTCGTCGGCAAGAGAATATATCATTTTTTTGCCGTCTCTGCGGCATTTTACAAGATGATTCTGCTTAAGCGCGCGCAGCTGATGTGATACAGCCGTCTGAGTCGCACCGATTCTTTCAACAATCTGCGTAACATTCAGCTCGCTTTCAGAAAGGGTAAGCAATATTTTAATTCTCGTAGGGTCGGAAAACATCTTAAAAAGCTCCGCCATATCGTAGATTTCTTCGTCTAACATAATGCACCTCACTTGCAAGTTTCGCTCATATGACTCATATGAATCATATGAACGAATGCATTATATATCAAATTAAATTAAATGTCAAATCAAATTAATAAACCTTCACTCTTCCGCTCTCGCTGATGATAATAAGCTCAGTTTCGGAGAGCCGGTATCCGCGTTCCTCGAGGAATTGCGCAAGCTTTTCTTCAGTAAAGCCTACCGCCTTAAGATTGTTATAATTAATCTTCGAGTTTTGATAAACGATGAGCGAAAGTCCCTCACGCACGGGGTTAAAGTTAAAATCGCGCGGAGTAAGGCGACGCTTTGACGCGACGGGAAGAATGCTGATTTCGCCGTCTGTTTCGAGCACCGCCGTATCTACGTCGGCAAGATTAAAATAACCCGCTTTTCGCGCTGCGCAAATAATATCTTCAACAGTCTTTGAGCACGATTTCATATTATCAATAATAAGCCTGCCCTCGTTCATCAGCAGAACGGGCTTTTCGCGTCTGCGCCTTCCGATTAATATTACTATCTGTAAAATTATTATCACAGCAAATAACACAAGGTATAAATATTCCATACAATCACCTGTTTTATTATGCTTCCGCCGCGTTAAAATATGAATTGCAAATCGCTATATATAATGTTATAATAAAAGTTGAGAGGATTTATATGAAAAAACACTATTTAACGGCGGCAATCGCAGGTATCGCGGTAAATTTCGTTCTCTTTACGGTAAAGCTGTACGTCGGCAACGCTTCGTACTCGCTGACGATTTACTGCGACGCGGTCAATAATCTTGGCGACACGTTTTCGTGCGTGCTTGCGCTGCTCGGATTCATACTTGCGCTCAGGTTCGGCGACGACCTGCGCTCGAAGAGGACGCAGAGTCTGATAGCCTTTGTAATAAGCTTAATTATTGCGTTTACAGGTCTGTTTTTCGCGTACCGCGGACTCGACAGGCTGCTTTATCCTTCAGGCGTGGTTTATAACACAAAATACGCGTGGCTCATAGTAAGCTCCGTTTTCGCAAAGGCGGCGCTCGGCGTGCTGCTTGTCAGACTTAATAAAAAATCGCCGTCGCCGATTATATCATCGCTTGCGCTGGACAGTTTCCTCGACTGTCTTGTAACGCTGTTTACGCTGACGGGAATGATGTTCGTTACGAAGGTCAACTTCGCTTTTGACGCATACTTCGCATTCCTCTGCGGAGGAATCATTACCGCACAGGCGGTTAAATGTATTATTAAAGAAACAAAATTTTTAATCACGGGAGAGTAAGATTATGGCAAAGAAAAAAAGCTCTGCTAATCCTCACAAACGAAGAGGCAGAACGTTCATTAAAATACTGATTATAATTGCTCTTGTAATAGGAATTATCGCAGGCGTTATCGCGATACTTAACGTTACGTCAAACGCGTCCAACGCCGCATTTATTAACGAAAATCTTAAGGCTGTGTCATACGCCGACCAGCTCGAGCCCGAGCTCGACGACAAGGGCAGATATACCTTTACTACTGACAGAGAATTCAAGGTTCTGCAGATTACCGACGTGCACATCGGCGGCGGAGCGCTCAGCTCAAAGAAGGACAATATGGCGCTCAACGCAGTCGCAACAATGGTAACTGCCGAAAAGCCCGACCTCGTAATCGTAACGGGCGACGTTGCGTATCCCGTGCCTTACCAGGCAGGAACCTTCAATAATAAGGAGAGCGCAAAGCTCTTTGCGGAAATGATGGAGAAGCTCGGCGTTTACTGGTGTCTCGGTTTCGGCAATCACGACACGGAGATTTACTCCTACTTTGACCGTAAGGAAATGGCGAAGATGTACGAGGACAAGGATAAATATAAGCATTGTCTGCTCCAGTCAGGCCCCGAGGACGTTGACGGAGAGTGCAACTACGTTATCAACGTGAAGAATACGAAGGGCAATATCACGCAGAGCCTTTTCATCTTTGACTCTCATTCATACACCGACGGCGACTATTTTGGAATTAAATGGAAGTACGACTGCATTCACGAAAACCAGGTTGAGTGGTATAAAAATACAGTTAAAGAGCTCACCGAAGAGAACGGCGGAGTTCAGCCGAAATCACTCGCCTTCTTCCACATTCCGCCTGCAGAGATGAAGGAAGCCTTTGAGGAATACAAGAAGGCAGGAAAAAAGGATACCGAAAATGTTAAGTACAAATACGGCATTATCGGCGAGGGCGGCGAGCTTATCTGCTGCAGTAATTACAATTACGGCATATTTGACGCGTTTACGGAAAACGGCACGCAGGGCGCATTCTTCGGCCACGACCATCTTAATAATATGTCGCTTAATTACAAGGGCGTTCAGCTTACATACGGATACTCAATCGACTATCTCGCATACACGGGAATTTCGCAATTCGGACGTCAGCGCGGTTGCACGGTAATAACTATTAAACCTGACGGCAGCTTCGACAATGCTCAGGAAAATTACTACCAGGGCAAATACAAGTCATTCGCAGAAAAGGAAGTAGTCGACCTTGAAAATGAAATGGGCGACGTTACGGGCGGAATTTCAAATCCGCTGGCAGAATAGCATTAATTAAAAGAGCTGTCATAAGACAGCTCTTTTTTGAGGAAAAGATTCTTTGCAGGTAATTGCTTGGATAATATAAAGGAGTTAAGGACTCCTTGTTTTGTTACCATTCTTTCGAGTTGCGAAAGAAAGAATGGTGGAAAAAGTAGGACTCCTTATATTGTTTAATATAACTTTGCAAATTTCATACGGCTTACGGCTTGCTGCTAACTGAAAAAGCACCCCGAAGGGTGCTTTTTTTAAACGTATTTTTCAATTGCGACTACGCTACCCTTGAACTCATCAAGCGCGCCGTAGTTACCGAGATTTCTCGCTCTGCGCGGCATAGCCGATTTTTCAACATAAAATTCAAGAATGTCGCTGTTGCCGACTGCGTACTGATGTCTGCTGTCAGTATGGCGGTCCGCCTTCTGGTCACAGAGAATAACGTCAATCTGCTTGCCTGTTGAGAAGGTTACTCTGTACTTCGTGCCGATTTTCGTGCCATAGTACGAGCCGAGAGCTACGCAATAACAGCCGTCTACCATCCTTACGCCTGTTTTCTTGTCAGTATAACACTTCTTCGAGTGAAGGAGCTTATACTGAGGCGAGCTCTTTACAGTAACCGCAGTATAAATCGCGTAAGTCTTCGTCTTGCCGCTTACGGCAGGGAGACCCATTTTCTTGAGAGTCTTCGCCTTCTTTTCTTTTGAATAAGCGCTCTTCTTAGTAACGCTCTTGCCGTTTACCTTGCCGGTAACGGTTGTCTTCGCCTTGTAATAATAAGTTGTGGCGCCCTTGAGTTTCTTATCTGTATAAGTCTTTTTCTTCGAAGAAAGAGTGGCAATCTTCTTATATTTCTTGCCCTTTGTCTTTCTGTAAAGCTCGACTTTTGCGCCCTTCTGAACCTTGCCTACGCTGAGCTTAACCGAATCGCCGTCACGCTCAGTAACAGCAATAGTCGGCTTGCTGAGTCCCGTCGTAAATTCCGTCACGCCGAGAAGCTCGCCCGTGGCTGCGTTCATAACGCAATATTTATAGTTTGTGTTTTCTTTTAAGTTAGTGAGCTTAAGCTCGTTTTTCGGGGTGGAGAGTACGTCCTCCCACTTATTCTGAATGATGTTGAACCTGCATATTCTGTAACTGATGCAAAGGTCGCTGCCGTACCAATTAAGAACTGCGCTATTTGCGTTTACATTTGATACTTTGATAGTAAAATCATTTTTCTCCTGTACAGCGTTGTCAATTGAAGAAATAATATCAAATCCGCTCTGCACGTCAGAAGCAACGCTTCCCTGTGCTTTTGCATAAGAATTTGTAGGTTCTTCGGCGTGGGCGATTGCTGCTCCTGAGAAGCAAAACAGCGCCGCGAGCACTACCGAAACTACTTTAATCTTAAAATTTCTGATAGTTATTAACTCCTTTGTAATTTTTTGTTACCAATTTGTAACGGTTAGAGTTGTACCATATTTTTCCTTCTTTGTCAAATTTTTGAGATTTTATTAGACTGATTTGAGGGTTTTAGTATATTTTCTCTCGTTTTTAACTTACACAACGGCAGATTTGTCAGTTTCAGCTGCGCTTGCACAACACAGATGGTATGTAACTTGTTACAAAAAACTTGACATTTTTTGTGCATATAATATAATGGTATTGCAAATATTTCGGGGCGGGGTGCAATTCCCCACCGGTGGTAAAGTCCACGACTTCCCTTTGGGAACTGATACGGTGAAATTCCGTAACCGACGGTAATCAGCAAGTTTGCTGTAAGTCCGGATGAGAGAAATAATATTGTATAATATATTACGGTACAATATCATCGCCTCCGATTTTTCGGGGGCGTTCTCTTTTGGCGAAATTTGCAGAAGGAGGAATTATTATGAAAAACAAAAAAGAAAACAAAAAGCGAATTTCAACACGCGTCCTCGCAGGATGCGGAATGCTCACGGCGGCGGCAATAGTGCTGCAGTATCTGGAAATCCCGATTCCCTTCATTCCGAGCTTTATCAAGCTCGACTTTTCAGACCTGCCCGAACTCATCGGCGCGTTCGCTTACGGTCCGCTTGCAGGCATATTCATCGCGCTCGTTAAAAACATTATTCACCTTGCTGTAAGCCAGAGCGGGTACATCGGCGAACTTTCAAACTTCATACTCGGCGCAGTTTTCTCAGGCGCGGCGGGTCTCATTTACAAAAAGCATAAGACGATGAAGGGCGCGCTCGTCGGCGGAACTGTCGGCGCGGTAATAATGGCGCTCGTCAGCTTCCCTTCAAATCTCTACATCGTTTACCCGTTTTACTATAACTTTATGCCGAAGGAAGTTGTACTCCAGGCGTATCAGGCAATCGTACCTTCAATGACAAGCATTGAGCAGTCGCTGCTCGTTTTCAACGTGCCGTTCACTTTCATAAAAGGGATACTCTGCGTTGTAATATGTATGCTCATTTACAAGCCGCTTTCGCCCGTGCTCCATGGCAGAAAGCAATAATATAATGTATATAATTATTTAATATTAATTTAACCTTCCTGTTTATCATTTGAGACACAGGGAGGTTTTTTATTATGAAAAAACTATTCGTAAAAATAAAAGGATTTATAAAGAAGCATAAGGTGTTTACCATTATAATTGCACTCTTTCTCATTGCGGCAATTGCGGCAGGCGCGATTTTCGCTTCAAACGGGAGGGAAGGCGGACAGTCTTACTCCTTCGTGCGGACAACCACGCTTAAAAGGGGCACGCTCGAAGACAGCATTTCCTCCACAGGTACTGTATCGAGCGCAAAAACATCAAAGGTCACCACAAATCTTAACTATACTGTCAAAGAGGTCAACGTTTCCGTCGGCGACGAGGTAAAAAAGGGCGACACACTCATTACGCTCGACACGGCTGAGCTTGAAAAGCAGATTGAAAAAGAGGAGCAGAACCTCGCAAAAACAAAATCTTCCGCGCAGACTCAGTATAACAGCGCAAAAACCTCTTACAGCGAAGCAAAGAGCAAGCTGTCTTCATACGCTTCCACTCTCAGCAGCGCAAAAACAGCATACAATACAGCAAAAACGCCTTACGACAACGCTGTATCAGGGCTGAAGTCATATCAATCGGCATACGACAAGGCGCTCTCAAGCTACAATAGCGCAGGTGCAAAGTACATTAAGGCGCTTTCTGACTACAACAGCGCCGTTTCAAAATTCAAAAGCGGCAGCGCCTCCGCTTCAAATCTCCGGAGTGCAGCAACTGCATATATGAAGGCGGTACAGAATTATCTTGGCGGTTGCAGCTCAGGAACGGTCGATATCTCCGACAGCACTT
>CAMPAT010000009.1 GCA_946633275.1 uncultured Clostridia bacterium | reverse complement strand
CATAACAGGTAAAAACAGGGGCGGCGTGATACCGCCCCTGTTTTATTGGTTGATACCAAAAATAAGGCAGACGAACTATATTGTCGTCTGCCTTATTTTTACGTCTGTTTTTCCGTCTGTACAAAGCGCGAGGCGGTACCCCTGCAAAAGCTCGGATTCAAACAGGAAATATTCTTTTTTACTGAAGCTCTGCGCTATTTTCGGCACGTCGCCGTCGAAGCTGATATTAAAATCCTTAAGCGGCAGGCTGAGCCCTCTGCCCGTCAGCTTAATAAAACTCTCCTTAAGCGTCCAGAGGCGGAAAAACATCTCCGCTTTTTCCTCGTCGGTTTTCCACTCGTCAATAAGTCTGTTTTCTTCGGGGGTGAAAAATCTCGCGGCGATTTTAGCGTTATATGGCGTTATTTTTTCAACGTCAACGCCGACTTCGAGCTCCGTTCTTGCAAGCACGGCAATACTGCCCGAATGCGAAATGCTGAAATTCTGCGTACAATGCTCAAAAAACGGCTTCCCGTTTTCGCCGAAACGGACGGCGGAGGTGTCGTATCCGCCAAAAGCGCGCTCAATGAGAACTCCTGCGCCGAGCGAAAGACGCTTGTCGCTTGCCTGCCTTGCGGCGTTCACCTTTTCCCTGCGCCACTTCGGAACTGATGACAGCGCGTTTTCAAACAGCGCCTCGTCCTTCAGCGCGTCGCAGTCAAAAATAAATATTTTCGTTTCTTTTCCCATATCTTTACACAAGGACTGCCTCAGCGAGACAGTCCTTTCTTAAAACTATTCTGTTTCATCTGCCTTTTCCGTCTTCTTCTTGAAAACAAAAAGCTTTGAAAATACGTAATTGAGGATTACAACGATTACGGACACGGCGATTTTTGAGCACATTCCTTCGGTAAAGAGCACGGCGATATTGATATGCATAGCCTTTACGATATTTACGAAGAAGGTATCAATTCCGATTTTTACGAACGCCGGCACCATAACCACCTCAAGTACGCCCGTAAACGCACGCGACGAAAGGAAAGCAACAAACTCCTTAAACGCCAGCTTCTTTTCCCAGCTCTTTGACTCGAAAACCCAAACCTTGTTTACGACGAACGCAAAAAGGAACGCCACAATCCAGCTCAGCAGGCTCGCCATAAACACCGAGCAATGCATAAGGTTCTTAAATACAGGATAAGCTCCCCAGCTAATTAAGGTGGTGAGTCCGCCTGCTATAAGATAAGTTACGATTTCTCTTACTTTGTCATTCTTAATAATTTTCTGCATAGTGAAATCCCCCGAAATACAAAATTAATATATCATACCGCCTGTAAAAAGTCAACCGAGGCGCGCCACGATAAGCTCCGTCAGGAACACCGCGCCGGAGGCTCCGATTGCAACGGTAAGCAGTCCGCGTTTGAAATACGCGAGAACGAGCGCTACCACTACGCCTGCCGCTGCAGTAACAATATGCTGAGTCGCGAAAAACACGGCAGGAACGGTCATCACGCTGAGCACCGCATACGGCATATAGTAAAGGAACGAGAGAAGGAATTTATTTTCAATTTTCTTTTTAATCGCGACGAGCGGAACGGCTCTCACAAGATATGTCACCGCCGCCATCGTCAGAAGATACGGTAAAAAGGAGTTAAATTTCATCGGCTTTCTCCTGAGTATCACTTTCAATCGGGTGAAGAATCGCGGCAATCGTGCTCGCAATTACGGAACAGATTATTATAACAAATCCCGTCGGCACCTTCGACATAAGCGGAATAAACCTGAAGGCGCAGCTTAGTGCGACTGCAATAATTACGCACAGCAGGACGTTTTTATCTTCCTTCGCGACGGGAACGACGATAGCGATAAACATCCCGTAAATCGCAACGCCGAGCGCGGAAATAACGAGGGCAGGAAGCACGCTGCCTGCAACCGCGCCTATAATCGTACCGAGCGACCAGCCGAGATACGGCGTCAGAATAAGGCCGAACATATACGACCTTCCGACTTCTTGCTTGGAGGAAGCGACGGCGAACACCTCGTCCGTGTTGACGAACGCAATCAGGAATCTGTCCGCAAGATTAACGGATGAATCGAGCCTTTGCGACAGCGAAACGCTCATCAGCGCATAACGCAGATTGATTACGAACTGCGACAGCGCAAGCTCAAACAGCGTTCCGCTCGAAATCATAATCGGAACGGCGGCAAGCTGCCCTGCCGAAGTAACATTCGTCATTGAAATCAACAACGCTTCAATCGACGTGAGCCCGTTAGACACAGAAAAAATACCAAATGCAAAGGCTACCGAAAGATAGCCGAGGCAAATTGGTATTCCGTCAACAATTCCTTTTAAAAATGTATTTTCTCTGATTTGTCGCTTTTCCATAAGTGGTAGTATATCACATATGCCTGTATCGGGCAAGGGAGATTACGATAATTCTTTAATATCGGTGAACTTTCTCTCCTCTGTGAAGCCTCTTCCGCGAACCTCCTTAATCTTCGTTATGGTGAGGAACGCCTCAGGGTCAACTTCGCGCACGAGTTCGTTTGCGGCGTAGAGCTTCCTCGTGGGGATTACGCATACTACCGCCATCTCTTTTTCGCCGAGCGCGCCCGTCCGGATATAGCTCATCGTAACGCCTGCCTGAAGCTCGGTTAGGAACTTAAGTCTGATTTCATCGTACTTCTTCGATACGACGTAAACCTGAAGCTGCGACTGACCGTAAAGCATTGCTTTATCGAGCATTATGCTCTCAAGCACAATTACGACAACACCGAGCATAATCTGCTCCGGAGTATTAATAACCGCCTGCGCTCCGATTACGATAAAGTCGAAGAGATAAACGAAGATTGCAACAGGCTTATGAGTAATCTTCGCGGCAACGAGATTTGCGATATCCATTCCGCCCGTCGACGAGCCGACGCGCATTACGAGTCCGAGCGCAAGTCCCATAAGCACGCCTGCAAAAAGCGACGCGAGAAGGTCGTTATCCGTGAACTTATCAATCCCGGGAATGCGCTGCATTATCGCGAGGAACGCGGGGTAAAGCAACGTGCTCGCAATACTCGTGAAAAATAGCTTCTTTCCGATTACAATAAGTCCGATGAACAGCAGCACCGCGTTAAGCACAAATACAACAAGCGCAGTATCAATCGGGAAATATTTATTAACCACGATTGCAATACCCGTCGTTCCGCCCATAACGATATCGTGCGGAATTATAAACGCCGCAACGTCAAACGCGAGAAGCGCGTTGCCGAGCAATATGCATATCGCAGTTATCACATATGATTTAAGATCCTTCTTTATCTTTTTCATGCCACACCTCGCCTCAATGTATTTTATTATTCCATCAATAGTATGTTACAACTTTAAAATATAAATTCAATATACACTATTCACATTTCGTATAAATATACACGAAATGTTGAAGAAAAAGCACCGCAGAATATTCTGCGGTGCAAAAACGCTTTATGCCCAGGGGTCCTGGGACTGAGGCTGACGGATGTCTGCAAGGAAGGTGTGCTCCCACAAGAACCATTCGTCCGTGCTCGGCTTGTGACGGAGCGTCACAGGGCGCGGATTATCTGCGCCGGAGGATTTGAGATAAAGCGTCGCGTAATCGTCGTTCTGGTACGAATACGGATTGTCGCTGACCTCAATTTTGTACGGTGCGGGAGGCACGGTATAATCGTTCTCCACGCTCGTACCCTCAAAGAATGAACGCACAACGTACATTTTTCCGCCGAGTCTGTCGCGTATAAACTGAATTTCAAACGGCGTCAGCGGACGCGGACCTTTGATATAATTCATCATTTCCATTGTCGCGTCGCGGTCGTTTTCGTAATTCATAAGTACTGCAACCGAGAGCGCCGCCATCTTGAACGGCGACTTAAAGCAGTCTGCCGCGATTGACTTAAGCTCGTCAATATTTTTCGGCAGGGTGTCGAAAGTAATAATCTCTGTCTTGTTCATCAGAACTTACCTCCTCCGCCGCCGTGCGTCGAGCCTGACGACGACGTATGAGTCGAGCTTCCGCCGGAGGAGCTGTCGCTCTTGGCTGTCTTCGTAACATTTGAGTACAGGAAGTGCTCGTAGCTCTGATTAACCTTAAGGCTTCCGTCAACGAGATAGTTTCCTGCGCTCCTGTTAAACTGAACGGGCTTGTAGCTCTTCTTAACGCCTGCAATTACAACAAACGCAATTATTAGCATAACTATCAGCGAAATTGCAACGCCTTTAAGGTTCTCGCCCGTTGCTTTCGTGCCGACGGTTTCGCCGTACTCATTAGTGTATTTATTATTCGTATCAAAGGGCTTGTTTGTCTTTGCCTCGTTATAAAACTGCTCAACGATATTTGCGAATTTGTTAAACGCGATTGTATAATTACCGTTGCTCAGATTTTCGACGCACTCTGACTCAATAACCTCAATACCGTAATCTGTAATGCAGGTGATTGCGTAACCCTTAGTCGAAACGTGCCAGTCGCGGTCCTCCATGCTTACGAGGAAAAGGCAGCCGTCGTCTGCGTAGCCGTTGTAATCATAGTAGTCGTCGGCGTACGCTTCAGGCGTTTTGCCGTCGAGAGTGTTCGTTGTAACGACAACAACGTCCATCCCGATAGCTTCGCTGAGCGCCTTATATTTCATTTCGAGCTGTTCTTCGCTTTCGTCATAAATTATGTCGGCGTTGTCGACAACGTAATCCTTGCCCTCGGCAAAGGCGCTAAACGGAACAGACATAACGAGCACACAGATAAGTGCCAGAATTAATGATAATTTCTTCATACCGCGCACCTCCTTATAACAGACCGAACAGTCTGCCTACAGCAAAAATAACCGGCGTGCCGATAACTGTTACTGCGGCAAAAAGTCCTGCGAGCTTAGCCTTGCTGACGGGAATGTTACCAACGATTTTACCCGTTTGTCCGTTCATACCGAAGGTGAGCTTTTCGCCCTTGTATGTAGTATTGAGAATCCATACGGGATAAAGCGCATATTTTGCAACACCGTTTGACGTCTGAACGAAGCTGTCCTTCGTGATAACGGTTTCAAATCCGTTAACGGTGTTTCTGAGAGTATCCTCGCAGCTCGCCTTAACGCGCTGGTTCGCTCTGTCGATACTCTGCTCCATAGTAACGTCGTACTTATCCGCAAGATAACCTGCGAGATACGCCGTCTGGAAGTCCACGGCTTCGCTGAAATTGAACGGCTCAATGCTCTCCATAAGGTCATCGGGCATTTTGCTCGAGCCGTCTACGGGGATGTTCTGAAAGCTCATTGTGCCGGCTCTGAAAACATCGTAGTGGCTCGTTTCTGTATATTCATATTTACTGTCGCTCCAATGGCGGGTACGCGTTGCATCATATGAAACGCTCGCCGCAGCGTCGCTGTCAAAAAGCCAGAAAGGAACGTAAATTCCCTTAACCTCGTCAAGGCGGTTTTCGCTCTTAAAGGTATTCGGCGCAAATTTCTTCTTGCCGACATATGCTTTAAGCGCTTCTTTGGCGCCTTTTTTATCAAGTTTAAACGGAATAACGAAGTCAGGTTTGAGGTCGCCGGAAAGCCTGCCTGACATTACAACGGGATTTCCGCAGAAAGGACAAGAGGTAGCGGCTGTGTTTTCGTCGCCGACAATCTGTCCGCCGCACGACTTGCAGACAAAAACGCTCATTCCGTCGTTTTCGCTCCACTCTTCCACGCCGCTTGAGGAATCCCACTTGAATTCGTCGGGAGCCTGCTCTTCAAGGCGCGCGTCCATATTCTTAAGAGTTTCGACGTCAAACTCGCTGTCGCAGTAAGGACACTTCATCTTCTGAGTTGCCGTATCAAACTCAATGGCGCCGCCGCAGTTAGGGCATTTATATTCGAATAAATCGGACATTTTTTATCTCCTTTTATTAAAATGGAAAATTACGAAATGCGATTACCGCGCTTTGCCGCAGTTTGTGCAGAATTTGCCGTGGTTTTCTGTTCCGCAGTCGGGGCAGAACCATCTGTCGTTTGCGGGAGCAGGTGCGGGCGCAGGAGTTCCGCAATTTGTGCAGAACTTACCTGTGTTCTGTGCCGAGCACTGAGGGCAGGTCCATCCGCCTGCTGCGGGAGCCTGCTGTTGCTGAGGCTGCTGTTGCTGACCCATAGCAAAAAGGTTCTGCGCCTGGCCCGTTCCGCCGCCTGCGTTCATAGCCATACCCATTCCGATAAAGCCGTTCATTGCGCCGCCTTCGTTTGCTGCTGCAGCCTTCATTGCGTCTGCCTGAGCGCCTACGAGAGTAGCACCTGCCATCGTCGGGTCGCGCATAATAGCATTTCTCTGAGCCTGCTTAATCATTTCTGCGTCTTCCTCAGGAAGTGTAATCGGGTTAAGCGCGATTGATACAACAGAAAGTCCGCGGAGCTGCGACCACTTTGATGTAAGCGCCGCGTTCATTGCGTTTTCAAGCTCTGTTGAATGTGAAGCGAGCTGATTCGGTCTGATTTCAAGGTCGCTGAGCTGACCGAACGCCGGCTGAAGAGCGCTTACAAACTCTGTCTTGAGCTGGTTGTCAATTTCCTCGCGTGTGTACGCCTCTTCAACATTACCGCATACGTTTGTATAGAAAAGAAGCGGGTCTGTAATCTTGTAAGAATAAATACCGCTGCAGCGAATAGATACGTCGATATCAAGACCGATGTTTCTGTCAACAACTCTGAATGGAATCGGGTTCGGCGTGCCGAACTTGTTGTCAATAAGTTCCTTTGTGTTGAAATAATAAACTCTCTGGTCCTTTGCCGTGTCACCTCCGAAGGTGAAACGCTTTCCGATTGTCTGGAAAGTCTTTTTAATATTTTCGCCGAGGCTTCCGTAGAAGATTGAAGGCTCGGTCGAGGTGTCGTATGTAAATTCGCCCGGCTCTGCGCAAACTTCAACAATCTTGCCCTGCTCAACGATAATCATACATTGTCCGTCGGCAACGGCTACTACTGAACCGTTTGAAATAATGTTGTCGTTTCCCTTGGTGTTAGAGGTGCGAGAGTTAGTTCTCTTCTGTCCTTTAACGACAAGTACGTCCTTGTCAATCGCGTCGCAGTAGAAGAATTCTCTCCATTGGTCTGCTGTTGCGCCGCCGAGTGCGCCAACGCCTGCTTTAATAAGTCCCATAATTTTACTCCTTTCGAAACTTAAAAATTTATAAATGAGTTCATTTTAATTATATATTATTTTTATTTTCTTTTCAATCAAAGAGCGCTCCCTGTTTTGCACAAATCGAGGCGCGCTTTTTTGTGCAAAACAGCAAAACGCGTCGTAAATTGCAAAATTCTATGCCGAAATTAATAATAATTTGACTTGAAAGCTATATAAAAGTATAATAAAAGCAACGAAGAAACGGAGTGATAACGTGAAATTAATTGATAAAAGACGCGCCGCGGAGTTCATAACGGGCGTTGTAATACTTGCAGCCGTGCTGTTTGTCGCGCTCAACACGGATGAAGCAAAAAAGCTCGTCGGCTACATTTTTAAAATATTAACGCCGTTCATTTACGGCTTCTGTACCGCTTACGTGCTTAACCTGCTCGTAAAACAGACTGAACAGCTTTTCAACAAACTTGCTGAAAAGCGCGGAAAACCGCTGAATAAGAAGAGCAGCCGCGTCTGGTCGATAGTAATTTCTGTTCTTGTTTTTGTCCTTTTTGTAGTTCTTGTGGTGGTAATGATTATCCCGAACCTGAAGGACACTATCGCAAGTCTGTACAAGCAGGCTCCCGAGCTGTGGGATAAAATCCTCGTCTGGCTCGACAGCTTCAAGTCAAAACAGCCAAAGCTCGAGCCGTATATCACCAAGCTTGAAACGAGTATCGGCGCTTATCTGAACAAGGCTCAGGTCTGGCTCAAGGATAACTTGTCGAACATTCTCTCGGGCGCGCTGTCAAAGCTTAAGAGCGCAGGAAACGTTCTTGTTAACTTTGCAATCGGCTGCGTAATCGCATTTGGTATGCTTCTTTACAAGGAGCTTCTTGTGAGCGAGGTGTATATGATTATGCACCGCCTTCTTCCGAAAAAGTATTACGGTTATTTCTGCTACGTTCAGGAGCTCACGAATAAAAAGTTCCAGATTTTCCTTAAGTATAACGTTATTCAGGCGTTAATCACAGGCGCAGGAACGCTTCTGTTTATGCTCGTCACAAATATGCCGTACAAGATTTCAATTACGCTTTTGATTACTGTAACCCAGCTAATCCCGATTGTCGGTGCAATCGTCGGAACCGTTGTCGCCGCAATACTTATCGCAGCCGTAAGCCCGATTAAAGCCGTGATTTTTGTAGTACTGTGCATACTCGTTCAGCAGCTCGTTGAGAAGCTGATAAATCCGCACCTTATGGGCAAGGAACTTGAAATGCCCGGCCTTCTGACATTTATCGTAATCTGCCTCGGCGGCAAGCAGTTCGGACTGCTCGGACTTATCTGCGCCGTACCTGTTGTTTCGGTGCTCTATGATATATATACGCTAAAAGTCCGCCCAAGATTAAAAGCATACAAATATTCAGACGAATAAAAAAGGCGCCTTTGGCGCCTTTTCAGTTAGCCGTTAACAGTATGCAGTAATCAGCTTGAGGTTTCTCGCTTCGCTCGTCAATGATACGATTAACTGCTAACTGAAAAGCGGACTGCAATGCAGTCCGCTTTGTTTTATTTACATTTAATCTGCTTTGCCTTGCTCCACGCGCTGTAATACTTTGTGCCGTTTACCGTCTTGTAAGCACGAACGCGAACGTAATACTTTCTGCCCTTTGTGAAATTCTTGCCTGTGTAGCTCGTTTTGCTGCTGCCTTTTACAGTTTTTGTTGCAATAACAGAGCCGTTCTTTTTCTTCATAAACTGCACCTGATAGCCTGTGCACGAATATATGCGGTTCCACTTTGCTATGAGCTGGTGCTTCTTGTTTGTTTTGAGCGATGTTACCTTTGTTGCATAAGGCTTAGTTGGTGTCGCAAGACTGGTCCAGCCGCTGAAATAATTGGTTCCGCCAACATTCTTGTAGCTGCGAACTCTGAAATCGTACTTTGTACCTGCCTTAAGTCCGCCCACCTCGTAGTAATTTGAAGTAGTGTTAGCAACCCACTTCCAACCGTCAGCAGTATTGCGGTAAAGCTGATAGCCCGAAATATCACTTACCTTGTTCCACGTCAATCCAAGATTAGTAGTGTTACGATATGAAACTCTGAAGTTTGACGGTTTGGAAATATTCGGTTTAAAAATCAACTCAACAGTATACGAACCATAAGTAACATTGGAATATCCTAAACTAGCACCGTGTTTTCCCGCTTCAATCTCGAAGAAGTATTCTCCTGAATCAAAAAAGTGTGTAACATCTGCGGCTAAATATCCCTCTTTATCTTCGTCATCAATTTTTGCCTGACCTATAAAATCTTGGTTTTTGTCGTAAACATAAATTGTTACATTACCGCCTGCTTTTGAAACATTGTTATATGTGTCTCCTGTAAAACGGATAATAACATTCGCCACAACAGGAACATAAAATCTGTAATAATCTGACCGGTCACCATCTTGTATATATCCGCTATAACTCTCGTTAAAGCCAATGCTTCTTGCCGACGAAAAACTATCATATGCAGCATAGGCATTAACACTAATAGACAACATACTGCCAATTAATATCAACGACAACAATAAACTAATTATTTTTTTCATTTGCTAACCTCCTGATTAATATGAATTGTTTTTATTTTGTAACTACAGTTTTTGTTTTGCTCCATGAAGAATAGTACTTCTTTTTTCCTACGCTTTTATATGTACGCACACGAACATAGTACTTTTTCTTTGTTTTTAACTTTGAAAATGTTTTGCTTGTAACATCGCTTTTGGCTATTGTTACGCTTTTATTGCCGCTTTTGAATTTCTTATTTGTGCTGTACTGGATTTGGTAACCGGTTGTGTTAGTAGTCTGTTTTTTCCACTTTACAGTAAGGCCTTTTTTCTTAGCGGCAATCTTTGAAATATCTGTCTTGCTTGGTACAAGCTTTGCAACAGTTTTCTGGGCAACGAGTATTTTTCCGCATTTTGTACAATGCTTACCTTCTGTTTTGCCGGCTTTATCAAACGTCGGTTTAACTGCTTTATCTGCAACGATTGTATGTCCTGTTGCGGAAATATAATTATCAGTATAATTCACTCCGCAATAAGCACACTCATAGCGTGTATAGCCATTTTCTGTACAAGTCGGCGCATGGATATTAGCAACATACTGATGTCCAGCTGTCGGGATAGTTTCACTTCTCTCTTCGCCGCAATCAATACATGTATAAACTTTATTTCCCGTTACTTTACAAGTCGGGGATTTGACAACACGCCCATCGTCCCACGTGTGTGTTTGGCACTTATCAAGCTGTACAAAATTTATTCCGCGTTCCTTGGCATACATTTTGGAATAGGAATCTGAGTATCCGCGAATAG
>CAMPAT010000008.1 GCA_946633275.1 uncultured Clostridia bacterium | reverse complement strand
AAGGCTTGCAACAGCGTTCGTGCCGATATTTCTTAACCAGTATTGGTATATGACTTCATATTTCATATTCTACGTACTCTCTCCGTTCCTTATCTGGACTGTTAACAAGCTGAGTCTGTCTCAGCTCAGGAAGCTCGTTATCACCCTGCTTGCCGTGTTTGCAGTAATTCCGCTTCAGGGAGCAAAGCTTGAGAAGGGTTACCACTTCTTCTGGTTCTGCATTCTGTTCTTCGTTGCGGCGTATATCAGAAAAGCAGATTTGTTTAAGCGGCGCGTGCGCGAATACGCAGGGGGATATCTGCTAATAGTAATAGTGATTTTTGTATTCAAGCTGATTTCAGACCTGCTTTTAAAAGGAGCGGACATATCATCGTATTTTGATATAAAGGCTTACAATCTGCCGCTTACGGTTATCGCCTCGATATTGCTATTCGCGGCATTTAAGAATATCAAAATAACTTCGGCGCGTATCGGCGGTTTTATCACGTTCCTTTCAACTCTGACTCTCGGCGTATATCTTATTCACGAAAATAAGTTTATATCAAAAGGTATATGGAAGGTGCTTATTAACCCGCTGAACGTCTTCGACAAGCCGTACTTTGTTCTTCATATGATAGCGTGTGTGCTGGCGGTATTCTTCATCTGCGCATTTCTCGAATACTTCCGTCGGCTTCTGTTTAAGCTGTTCGGAGTGCCGCAGCTTTCCGAAAAGCTCGGCGATAAAGTGCACAAGCTTGCAGATAAGGTATTCTGCAGCAATATTACAGAGAAGTTATAGAAAAAAGCGATTACTCTTAAGAGTAATCGCTTTATGATTTGTGGTTTTCGTTTTGGTCGCGTGCGAATTCAACGTTTTGTTCTGACGGAATCGGCACATTCATTTCCGTGGCTCCGTCCGCCTGAACAATCGGGTTTGTTTCATATGCCTGTAATCTGTTAGTAACGTCTTTCTTGTTTTTCTTTTTCTTACTCACAATATCACCTCGGTAATATTGTGTGCTAAATCAGCTCGTTTATTACTGCATTTGAAACGAGCATACCTTTCGGCGTGAGAGAAAGATTGTTTTCGCTCTCTGTGAGCAGTCCCGCTTTTATCAGATGACCGTACGGTTTTGAAACAAGCGACTTGTCTATTCCGCGCGTCAGGCGAAGTCCGAGCATAATTTTTTCGTCCCTGTCGCCGCCTGCGCCGTCGTCAATAATTTCCATATTTTCGTTATAGTAAAATCGCCTGCTGTGCCAAAACGAGTGGGCGCTTTTTCCTATCCCGAGATAGTCGTCGAGGAGCCAGTATTTGTTGTTGTGGCGGCTCTGATAACCTGGCTTTGAGAAGTTGCTGATTTCATACTGCTCAAATCCGAGCTCTCCAAGCACGCCGATTGTTTTGAGATACATTTCGCTGACCTCGTCCTCATCGGGTAAAGGGAGTCTGTCCTGCATTTCTGCGAACTTTGTGCCCTCTTCGATTTTTAGCATATATGCTGAAATATGCTGAACATTCATCGCGTCTATGAAATCAAATGTTTCGTCGAGCGAAGAAAGGCTCTGATGCGGCGTGCCGAGCATTAAGTCGAGGCTGATATTGTCAAAGCCTGCCTCCTTTGCAAGACGGACTGTTCTTTCAACCTCCGCTTTGCCTGCTACCCTGCCGAGCGCAAAGCGCTCCTTGTCGACTGCGCTTTGCATACCTATGCTCAGACGGTTAATGCTGCTGTTCCTGTATATTTCAAACGAGTTCTTCAACTCCTCGCGCGGATTGCACTCAACGGTGATTTCGCTGTTTTTGTCGATGTCAAAATGCGCCCTTGCGTTTTCCAAAATACCGCAGGTAAGCTCAGGCGGGATAATACTCGGAGTTCCTCCGCCGAAATATACTGTATCGAATTCGCCCTCGTATTTTTTAATCTCATTTTCGATTAAAACGCAATAATCCCGTGCTGCGCTCTCACAGTATTTTACGCTGTAAAAGTCGCAGTACGGGCATTTATTTTTACAAAAGGGGATATGAAAATACAGTCCTGCTTTTCCCATAATTATTTTCTTGCTCTGCTTTCAGCCTTGAGTCTCAGTTCCTTGTTGAGTATGGTTTTACGAAGGCGTATGCTCTTCGGCGTAACCTCAAGGAGCTCGTCGTCAGCGAGAAATTCCATACTCTGCTCGAGCGAAAGGGTAGTGGGCGGAACGAGCTTGAGCGCCTCGTCGGAGCCGCTTGCACGCGTGTTAGTAACGTGCTTTTTCTTGCACACGTTGCAGACGATGTCCTCGTCCTTGGCGCATTCGCCGACAATCATACCTTCGTAAACATCCACGCCGGGACCGATAAACAGCTTACCTCTGTCCTGCGTGTTCCACAGTCCGTAGCCGGTGGTCGTTCCCGTTTCGTGCGCTACGATTGAGCCTCTGTTGCGCGTCTCAATATCGCCTTTGTACGCCTCATAGCCTGAAAACAGCTGATTCATAATACCGTTTCCATTTGTGTCGGTAAGGAATTCGCTTCTGTATCCGATAAGTCCGCGCGACGGTATTTTGATTTCAAGGTGCGTCATTCCCGTTGAGCGCGTATCCATATTTTCAATTTCGCCCTTGCGCGAGCAAAGCTTTTCCATAACTACGCCGACGTAGTCCTCGGGAACTTCAATTATCGCAGTCTCAATCGGCTCTAAAGTCTGTCCGTTTGAGTCTTTTTTCAGAATAACCTGCGGGCGCGAAACTGCAAATTCGTAGTTCTCGCGGCGCATTGTTTCAATCAGAATGGAGAGGTGAAGCTCGCCTCTGCCCGATACCTTGAAGGTATCCATAGAGTCTGTCTCTTCAACACGCATTGAAACGTTCGTTTCTACCTCTTTGAAGAGCCTGTCGCGCAGATTGCGCGAGGTAACATACTTGCCCTCGCGTCCTGCAAATGGAGAGTCGTTGACTATGAAATTCATGCTGATTGTCGGCTCGTCGATTTTTACGAACGGGAGCGCTTCAATATGCTCGGGGTCGCACGCTGTTTCGCCGATATTGAGGTCCGGAATACCTGCAACACATACGAGGTCGCCGAACTGCGCCTCGTTGCACGCAACACGCTTGAGCCCGTCAAACTGATAAAGCTGCGAAAATCTGACGTTTTCCTGCGTGCCGTCCTGCTTGCAGAGCACGTAAGGCGTGTTAACTCTGATAGTTCCTCTTTCAACTCTGCCGACGCCGATTCTGCCTACGTAGTCGTCATATTCGAGCGAAGAAAACAGAATTTGCGCAGGTCCGTCTGCGTCGCCGCTCGGCGACGGGATATGCTCAAGTATCGCGTCAAGCAGAGGACGCATATCGCCCTCGCGGTCGTCGGGATTAAGGCTCGAATAGCCGTTCCTTGCCGAGGCGTAAACAACGGGGAATTCAATCTGGTCGTCGTCTGCTCCGAGTTCGATGAAAAGGTCGAGCACTTCGTCAACAACTTCTTCGGGACGTGCGCCGTCGCGGTCAACCTTGTTAACAACGACGAGAGGAGTTTTATGCAGCGCGAGCGCTTTGCTGAGCACAAAACGCGTCTGCGGCATACAGCCTTCAAATGCGTCGACAAGCAGAAGAACGCCGTCGACCATAGTAAGAATACGCTCAACCTCGCCGCCGAAATCAGCGTGACCGGGAGTGTCAACGATATTAATTTTAGTATCCTTGTAGTGAATTGCAGTATTCTTTGAAAGTATGGTAATTCCGCGCTCTTTTTCAAGGTCGTTTGAGTCCATAACTCTCTCTGCAACAACTTCGTTATCGCGGAAAATGCCGCTCTGGTGCAGCATTTCGTCGACGAGAGTAGTTTTGCCGTGGTCGACGTGGGCGATAATTGCAATGTTCTTAATGTCTTTTCTTTCCATATGTTTACTTCTTTGTGTTAAAGCTGTCTCTGAGAGCAACTGTTCTGTTAAATACGAGTTTTTCCTCTGTGCTGTCTTTGTCGGCGCAGAAGTAGCCTATTCTCATAAACTGGAATTTATCGCCCGGCTTCGCAGCGGCAAGCGATTTTTCAACAAAAGCTGTTTTCGTAACGAGCGACTCGGGGTTAAGATTGTCCTCGAAAGACTCAACGCCCTCTTCGTTGCTCGGATTTTCCACGTTGAAAAGACGGTCGTAGAGGCGCACTTCAGCCTCTTTACAGTCGTTAGCATAAATCCATTGAATTGTGCCGCGCACCTTGCGTCCGTCAGGAGCGTCGCCGCCGAAGGTCTCGGGGTCATATGTGCAATGAACTGTAGTAACGTTGCCGTTTTCGTCAAGGTCGTATCCTGTGCAGGTTACGAAATATGCCTTGTAAAGACGTACCTCGTTGCCGACATAAAGTCTGCGGTACTTCTTGATAGGCTCTATCATAAAGTCGTCGCGCTCGATGTAAAGCTCCTTGCCGAAAGGAACTGTGCGCTTTCCGTATTCCTCGTGGTCGGGGTGGTATTCAACCTCAATTTCCTCAACCTTATCGTCAGGGTAGTTGTCGATAACGAGCTTAATCGGGTCGATTACAGCCATTGCGCGCGGAGCGTTCTTGTTGAGGTTGTCGCGTACGCAGCTTTCAAGCAGCGCAAAGTCGATTACGCTGTAAGCCTTTGATACGCCGATTTTTTCGCAGAAATCGCGGATTGCCTCTGCGGGATAACCGCGGCGGCGCATACCGCTGATTGTAGCCATTCTCGGGTCGTCCCAGCCGTCAACAATGCCGTCCTGAACGAGACGCAGACACTTTCTCTTTGAAGTGAGCGTATAGTTGAGATTCATTCTCGCAAATTCAATCTGGCGCGGCTTTTCGCCTTCAATCAGCTCGTTTACGAACCAGTTGTAAATCGGTCTGTGGTTTTCAAACTCAAGTGAGCACAGCGAATGAGTAACCTTTTCGCACGCGTCCGAAAGCGGATGAGCGAAATCGTACATCGGATAAATGCACCATTTGTCGCCCGTGCGGTGATGGTGAGCGTACATAATGCGGTAAATTATCGGGTCGCGCATATTGAGGTTTGGCGAAGCCATATCAACCTTTGCGCGGAGCACCTTTGAGCCTGCCTCAAATTCGCCCTTTGCCATGCGCTCAAAAAGGTCGAGGTTTTCCTCAACGCTTCTGTCGCGGTACGGCGAGTTCTTGCCGGGCTCTGTGAGCGTGCCGCGGTATTCTCTCATCTCTTCGGGCGTCAGCTCGCAAACGTAAGCCTTGCCTTTTTTAATGAGCTTTATTGCGCATTCGTAGAGGAAGTCAAAGTAGTCCGAAGCGTAGTAAACGTTGTCGTAGTCGAAGCCGAGCCACTTGATGTCCTCTTCAATAGCCTCTACGTATTCCGTGTCCTCTTTAGTCGGGTTTGTATCGTCAAGACGGAGGTTGCAAATGCCGTTGTATTTGTTCTTAACTCCGAAATTAATGCAGATAGCCTTTGCGTGACCGATGTGGAGATATCCGTTCGGCTCAGGCGGAAAACGAGTTTGAACGCGTGAGTAAACGCCTTCCTTTAAATCCTCGTCAATAAAATCGTGTATGAAATTTGAAGCAACGACTTCTTCGTTTTTAATCTCGTCAATAGCCATTATACTTCCTCCTTGTAGTGTGTGAGCGCCGCGCTTAGTCTCTCTTTAACTGTTTCTTCGCCGAGAAGTGCAGTTATTGAATAAAGGTCGGGCGTGTTCGTTCTTCCCGTGAGCGCCACGCGGATGATGGTTGAAACGTCGCCGACGTGTCCGTCGAAGGCGTCGGGATTTTGCTTAAATTCCTTTACGTTCGGCGTGCAGTTGACGCTCGGACATAAGTCCTTCATCCTTGCAAACCACGCGTCCTTGTCGTCGTCAAGATTAACGCAGCCGATGTATTTCTCGAGTACCTTTACTGCAAGAGAGGGAGTTGCGTTTCCCGTCAGCTCGTAGCAGGGGGTGAAAGTTTCGTCATACATATAGCTGATGTAGTCGGGGATATCGCTCCATTTTGCAATATCCTTGCGCGGCTTTTTGTTTTCGCGGTCGATGTTGAGTATCGCCGTGGCGCGCTCGGTGTCTTTTTCATAGAGCTTTGCGAGCTCGGGGCAGTATTCCTTTGCCCATTCATATGAGAGGCTGAACACCTTGTCCGCGCTCATTTTGCAGATAACGTTTTTGCTCACGTCGGTGAGCTTAACCATATCAAACAGCGCGCCTGATACGCTCATTTTCTTAAGATTAAACGGGAACTCTAACAGCTCCTCGTTTTGATTTGCTCTGCGCCAGTCCTCAAAATTTGAGTTTGCGAGAGTGAGCATATATTCATTTACGCTCTCGCTCGGGAAACCCTCCTCGGCGTAGTAGGTGACGGCTGCTTCAGGGTCTTTTCTCTTCGACAGCTTACGCTTGCCGCCGTTTTCCTCCTTCATAATCGGAGCGACGTGCGCGTATTTCGGCGCCTTGAAGCCGAGCACGCGGAAAAGCTGGAGATGTATCGGCGCAGATGAAATCCATTCGTCGCCGCGTACAACGTGAGTCGTCCGCATAAGATGGTCGTCAATCGCATGCGCAAAGTGATAAGTCGGAATTCCGTCTGATTTGAGGATTACGACATCCTGCACATTTTCGGGCATTTCTATTTTGCCCTTTATCATATCGTCAAAATAGCATTTTTTCTCGATGTCGCCGGGGGATTTGAGGCGGAGCGTCCACGCTTCGCCGCCGTCAATGCGGCTGCAGATTTCGTCAAAGCTGAGGTCGCGGTGCTTCGCCCATTTGCCCCAGATACCCTTTATGCTCTCGCTTTCCTGCTGCGCGCGTATGTCGTCGAGTTCCTCGGGAGTCATAAAGCACGGATAAGCGAGTCCCTGCTCAACGAGCGACTTTGCGTAAGTCTGATAAATCTCCTTGCGCTTACTCTGATAGTACGGAGCGTAATTGCCTTTTTCTGTACCTTCCGCAATTACACCTTCGTCGGGAACAATGCCGTAAACGGAAAGTCCCTTGAGCATTACCTCAATAGCGCCGTCTACCTTACGCTTCTGGTCTGTGTCCTCAACACGAACGTAGAAAACGCCGTCGGTGTCCTTAGCCGTCCTGTACGAAACAAGGCAGGTAAAAAGATTGCCGAAATGAAGGAAGCCTGTCGGACTTGGCGCAAAACGCGTAACGCGCGCACCCTCCCTGAGATTTCTCGGCGGATATTTCTCCTCCCAGTAGTCGGGAGTCTTGTCGATATTCGGGAATAATTTTTCGCTTAGTGCTTTATAATCCACTTTATTTCTCCTAAGTATTAAAATTAGATATAATATTATTACATAAAATGCATCATTTATCAAGTACTAATTATCGAGTGAAGCCTCTCAGCCGTTATTACCACTTCAGTTCGTGCAGCTCTCCTTTTTGCGACAGCTCGGGATAATCCCATTGTCTGAGCACCTCGTATGTGCCTATTGCAACTGCGTTTGAAAGGTTAAGACTGCGTATTATTCCGCGCATAGGAAGTCTTACGCAGTAATCGTGATTTGCTTTGAGCAGCGCTTCGGGAAGCCCCTTAGTCTCTTTGCCGAAAACGAGATAGCAGTTATTCGGATACTTAACGTCGCTGTGACTCTGCTCTGCCTTTGTAGTGAAGTAGTAGAAAGCTCCGTCCTCGTTTTTCTTGAAAAACTCAGCGCTGTTTTCGTAAAACGTTATGTCGAGCTTGTCCCAGTAGTCGAGCCCTGCGCGCTTTACCTGTTTATCTGTGATATGAAAGCCCATCGGTCCGACAAGGTGCAGCCTTGCACC
Source organism: uncultured Clostridia bacterium (assembly GCA_946633275.1). Classification (GTDB taxonomy): domain Bacteria; phylum Bacillota; class Clostridia; order Oscillospirales; family Acutalibacteraceae; genus Eubacterium_R. Next base: position 2,804 of record CAMPAT010000008.1, on the reverse strand, counting down.
CGTCGCAGCGCAGGTGCGCGCGATATTGCCCGTGTTCTGCGGAATTTCAGGCTCAATTAAAACTATGTTAAGCGAGTGTTCCATTAATATATACCTCTTGGATTTCAAGCGCCTCGTCAGTTATGATAAGGTCAGCGCATTTGCCTGCTGCTACAGAGCCGATACTTTTATCCTCGCCGATAGCGCGCGCCGGATTTATCGTGCACGCCTTCAGCGCTGATTTGAAGTCAATGCCGAAGCTGAGAAGGTTTCTGAACTCGTCAAATAAGTTCGTTATTGAAGCGGCGATTGTGCCGTCAGCCATAACTGCGGTTTTTCCGCCTTCGCGCACATAGACTGTCTGGCCACCGAGCTCAAATTTGCCCGTGCCGAGTCCTGCAGCGCGCATACTGTCGCTGATTACGCAAGCTCTGTCCTCGCCGAGAATTCTGAAGGTGTTTCTCAGCACAGTCGGGCATATGTGCGCCCCGTCGCAGATGAGCTCGCAGGTTATATCGCTGTCGAGAGCCGCTCCGACAATACCTGCGTCTCTGTGCGTCATCGGAGTCATCGCGTTGTAAAGATGAGTCGCGTGCGATATCCCGCTTTCAATCGCTTTTCTGCACTCGGCTTCGTCTGCTTCGCTGTGGCCGATTGATACGGTGAGCTTTTTGCTCATTTCCTTTATGAATTCTTCGCTGTCGCTCGCTTCGGGAGCAATAGTAATCAGCTTGATTTTTTTGTAAATATTCATCAGCTCGCTGAGTTCGTCTGTATTACAGGCTCTGATGTATTCGGCGTTTTGTGCGCCTTTTTTACCGAGCGCGATATACGGTCCCTCGAGATTAATTCCGACAAGCTTTGATTTCGGCGCGCTGTAACGTTCAGCCGCGCTTGCAATGCTTTTAAGCTTCTCTTGAGGCAGCGTCATCGTTGTACCGCAAAACGAGGTAACGCCGTGCCTTGCAAGCTCGGCACTCATTTTGTCAAAAGCCTCTTCGTTACCGTCGGAAAAGTCGCCGCCTGCGCAGCCGTGAATATGAATATCAATGAAGCCGGGGAGTATTATTTTGCCGCTCATATCCTTGCCGTCGCCGCTTAACATACCTATCTCGGAGATTTTGCCGTTTTCTATTCTGATGTCGCCGAACTCTTTTTCAAAAAGTTCGTTGTAGAAAGTGCAGTTTTTAAGTAGCATTATCTCTGCTCCTTTGCGATTTTAAAAGCGAGTTCTTCAAGCTGTTCAAAATGCTCGAAGGTACAAATTTCTTTCCTCAGAGCCGCGCCTCCTCGCATACCTTTTGTGTAGTATCCTGCGTGGTGACGCGCCTCGCGCATAGCTGTGTACTCGCCCTTGTATTCAATAATTTTTTCTATATGTCTGAGCATTACCGCCATTTTCTGCGTTACCGTCGGGACAGGGAGCACCCTGCACTCGTCGAGATACGCGTTAATCTGCGAGAATACCCACGGATTTCCGAGTGCGCCTCTGCCGAGCATAATGGCGTCGCATCCGGTTTTTTCAAGCATAATGGCTGCGCTCTGCTCGTCTGTTATATCGCCGTTTCCGATGACGGGAATTGACACGGCGTCTTTAACTTCCTTGATTATATCGTAGTCAACGCTTCCGCTGTACATCTGAGTGCGCGTTCTGCCGTGCACCGTAATTGCCGAAGCTCCTGCTTTTTCCGCAAGGCGCGCCATTTCGACTGCGTTAATGTGCTCGTCGTCCCAGCCTTTGCGGATTTTTACCGTAACGGGAATGTCTACAGCCCCGACTACTGCCTTTGTGATTTCGTATGCAAGTTCAGGGTGCTTCATCAGGCTTGCTCCGCCGCCGTTCATAGCAACCTTCGGCGCGGGACAACCCATATTAATGTCGATAATATCAGGCTTGTAATCAAGACATTTTACTGCAGCCTGCGCCATAATTTCAGGGTCGTCGCCGAAAACCTGAGCGCCGCACGGACGCTCGCTTCCTATAGTGAGCAGCTCGCCGCTTTTTTTGTCGCCCATTGTCAGTCCCTTTGACGACACCATTTCCGTCACGGTGTACGCCGCACCGTACTGCACGCAAAGCTCGCGGAACGCTCTGTCTGCAATCCCTGCCATAGGAGCGAGAAATGCTATATGCTTAAATTCTATGTTCCCTATATTCATAATCAGCCTTGTTACATCCGAACCGAGCAGGGCTCAGAGTGTACCTTTTTCCATAAATACTGCGCTCTTCGCCTTGAAAGGCGCTTCGATATCTCGGCAACTAATATAACATAATATAGTAATTTTAGCAACATTTATTTGTTTTACTGTTTGTATAATTTATACAAAAATACGTGAGTTTTTTTGTGTTGCAAATAAATTTTCAATAGTGTAAAATTAAATAAAAAGGAGTTGTTACTTTGAACCCTGTTTATACAATAACGTCGCCGCGCGACGACAGAGTGTTTATTCACGCAATGCCGGGGCATTTTGTGTCGGCTAATAATCATATCAATTATTATATCGGAACGTCTGATGTTAAGCATAATCACGAGGTTTCCGTGGACGCCTCAATGCTGCTTGCGGAGTATTATAATACTTATGATATCGAGGTTAATACAGTCCTCTGCCTTTATGAAACGCAGGTGCTCGGAGCATATCTCGTGCACGAGCTTTCGCGTCCGAGTATGATGAGCCCGAACCCGACGAGGGAGATTTACGTTGTCGGCTCTGAGTACGACGCGTCAGGCAATCTTATCTTCCGCGATAACTTAATCCGTATGATTAAGGACCAGAACGTTCTCGTTCTCATTTCGTGTATCACGAGCGGCCGTACAGTCGAGCGC
>CAMPAT010000007.1 GCA_946633275.1 uncultured Clostridia bacterium | reverse complement strand
ATGATTACCGCGATGTTGAAGTATTTTGTGATTTTATATTTTTTCATTGGTCCCATGATTATCTACTTTAATTATGAATTATTAATGATGAATGATGAATTTCGGGTCGCTTCGCTCCGATCATATATTGATTGAGTATAGGCAAAGCCTACTGTCAATTTATCATTGAACAATAAGTTTAACTCCGTCGATTTTTTCGACTGTTACGATACTGTCCTTCGGTATCTTTTCGCCGTTTGCCGAGCGGGCTGTCCATACCTTGCCGTCAGCCTTGACCTGACCTGTCGGAGCGAGGTTATCAATTTCTTCGATTACAACCGCCTCTTGTCCGATGCATCGGTCTGCGTTCGTTTTTTCTGCCTTGGTATTCAGCTTTTTGCGAACAAGCGGACGCGTGATTAACAGAGCAATAATGCTTACTGCGATAAATACGATAATCTGTACTATCAGCGTCGCGCCGAGAAGCTGAGCAATCAGCGCGGCGATTGCACCGATTACGAACCAGATTGACACAAGCTGAGCGGTTATCCCTTCAAGCACGCCGAACGCGACTATCAGCGCCGCCCACACAACATACATTTTTACATCTGTCATACGTATCTCCCTTTCATATTATTCATACGGACTACTATAATATGTATTAAAATATATACATATTATATTGTGCTGCCCACATTTCTTATTTTCCATATGTCGTGCTAATTATACCATATTTCGCTGAAATTTTCAATATATTGTGTTTTGATTTTTCGAGATTTACAAATTATTAAAAAATAAACACAAGGACTTGTAGTTCCAAAATCCTTGTGTTATTCCTGTAGTATATTATCTTGATTTGTTTTTGATTTCCTCTGTGATTCTTGCTACGAATTCGTCGATTGTAGCGGCGCCCTCGTCGCCGTTCTTGCGTGAACGGACTGAGATTGTGCCTGCCTCGATATCCTTATCGCCTACGAGAATCATATACGGGATTTTTTCCATCTGTGCGCTGCGGATTTTGAAGCCGATTTTTTCGCTTCTGTCGTCAAGCTCGCAGCGGACGCCTGCAGTTTCGAGCTTCTCAATCATCTCGCGCGCGTAGTCCTGGTGTCTGTCTGCAATCGGGAGGAATTTAACCTGAACAGGTGCGAGCCAGGTCGGGAACGCGCCCATAGTTTCCTCGATGAGATATGCCATAAATCTGTCGAGCGAGCCGAGAATTGCGCGGTGGAGCACAACGGGAGTGCGCTGTGTGTTATCCTTGTCAACGTAAGTGAGGTTGAACTTAGCAGGCAGACAGAAGTCGAGCTGGCAGGTTGAGAGCGTGTACTCTGCGCCTACAGCAGGAGTAACGTTTACGTCGAGCTTCGGTCCGTAGAAGGCAGCCTCGCCGATTTCCTCGGTATAGTCGAGACCGAGTGAATCGAGCACGTCGCGCAGAGCGTTTTCGGCAGTATTCCACATCTCGTCGTCCTGATGATACTTTTCCGTGTCGTCAGGGTCGCGAAGAGAAAGTACAAGACGGTAGTCCGTAATTCCGAAATCCTTGTATGTGTCGAAAATGAGGTCGACTACCTTTGCGAACTCGTCCTTAATCTGCTCGGGAGTCACGAAAAGGTGCGCGTCGTTCTGACAGAAGTGTCTGCCTCTTTCGATACCCTTAAGCGTGCCTGAAGCTTCAAAACGGAAGTCGTGCGCAATCTCGCCGATTCTTATGGGCAGATTTCTGTATGAATGAGGAGTGTTTGCGTAAATACGCATATGGTGCGGACAGTTCATCGGTCTGAGCACATATGTCTCGTCCTCAACCTCCATAGCCGGGAACATATTTTTCTGATAATGCTCCCAATGTCCCGAGGTCTGATAAAGTCCTACTGTGCCGATACACGGAGTGAGAACGTGCTGATATCCCGACTTGATTTCCTTATCGCGGATATAATCCTCAAGAATTCTCCAGAGCGTGTAGCCCTTAGGCAGAAACATCGGCATACCCTTGCCGACAAGCTCGTCTGTCATAAACAGCTGAAGGTCGTGACCGAGCTTTCTGTGGTCGCGCATTTTTGCTTCTTCAAGCTTCTGCAGATACTCGTCGAGCATCTCTTTCTTCGGGAAAGCGATACCGTAAATTCTCTGAAGCGTCTTGCCCTTTGAGTCGCCTCTCCAGTAAGCGGCGTTGTTGCTGAGGAGCTTAAACGCGTTTGCCTTGATATGACCCGTTTTGTCAACGTGAGGACCGGCGCAGAGCTCGGTAAATTCGCCCTGCTTGTAGAAGCTGATAGCCTCGCCCTTGTCGGCGTGCTCCTTAATCAGCTCGATTTTGTAAGGCTCGCCCTTTTCTTCCATAAGCGCGATTGCCTCGTCCACGGGAAGCTCAAAACGCTCGAGCTCGAGGTTTTCCTTGATGATTTTCTTCATCTCAGCCTCGATTTTTTCGAGGTCTTCGGGAGAGAAGGTATTTTCAACGTCGAAGTCATAGTAAAATCCGTTATCGATTGCAGGACCGATAGTCAGCTTTGCTTCGGGATAAAGGCGCTTAACAGCCTGCGCCATAATGTGCGAAGCTGTGTGATTATATGCCTTCTTGCCGTCGATGTCGTCGAATGTCAGAACCTCAAGACTGCTGTCGCCATCGATGACAGTACGCAGGTCTGCAACCTCGCCGTTAATCTTACAGCAGGTAGCGTTTCTGTAAAGCCCCATTGAAATATCCTTTGTGATGTCGGCTGCGGTTTTCGCCTCGCTGTATTCGAGAACAGAGCCGTCTTTGAGCGTGATTTTCATAATTTTCCTCCTTGAAAAATAAAAAGCACCCTGAATTTCAGGGTGCATATACACGGTTCCACCTGAATTGCGCGTTAAGCGCCACTCAATACCTTTAACGCAGGCGTACGGCACACCATTTCCTGTGTGCTGCTCAGGAGCGGTAACAATTTGTCTGCGTGTGCTTTCTCACCTGCCAAGCACTCTCTGAAACGTAGTGTCAAACTGCTGTGTTTCCTTCGTCGCTTTAATATTATACATATAATAACACCGCGATATTAATTTGTCAAACATATTTTGATTTGCGCTGATATGTGATTGAAGAAGTCCGGCGCGAAACGCGCGTTATGCGCCCCTGATTTTATATTATTGACAAAACGGCGGCGCAATTATATACTTTAATTAGTAATTAAAAGGGGAATGCTCTATGATTTGGTACGGAAAAGAGGATATAGACAAGCTTGACAGTCTGCCCGATTTCAATCATATTATGAAGAACGACAGCAGGGTGAAGAAGCTCGCACTCGATTTTGCGAAGAAGAACGCGCTGTTTCGCAAGGCGGCTCGCGGCGCGCTCAATCTTAAGCAGAAAATGGCGTACGAAAAACGCACGAAGGATATTAAGACCGACGAAAAGGTTATCCTTTTTTCTACCTTTGACGGCAGGTCCTACGGCGACAGCCCGAAGGCGATTTATGAGTATATGCTGAGCGATAGCCGTTTTGACGATTATACTTTTATCTGGGCATTCAGAAATCCGAAGGAGTATAAGTTCCTGCTTGACAATAAGAATACTTATTTTGTCCAGCCGATGACCTCGCAGTATTACGCCGCGTGCGCGACTGCAAAATACTGGCTGTTCAATTACCGTATTTCCGATTTTATTTATCCGCGCAAGGAGCAGGTTTACGTTCAGCTCTGGCACGGCACTCCGCTTAAGAGGCTCGGCTACGATATCGCAATTTCAGATAATATTATGAATTCTCAGAAGGAAATACGCGAGAAATATAAGATTGACGCTGCGAAATTCAAATATATTCTTGCGCCGAGTGAATTCGCGGGTGAGAAGTTCGCTTCCGCCTGGAACCTTAAGGCAATCGGGAAAGAGGACAGCGTGCTCGTCGCAGGCTATCCGCGTAACGATTTTCTGATTAATTATACCGACGGGGACGTGGAGAGCATTAAGTCTGAGCTTGATATACCTAAGGACAAGAAGGTTATCCTTTACGCTCCGACGTGGCGCGACAATCAGCACGACAGCGAGCTCGGATATGTTTACGAGCCTGAGGCTGATTTTGATAAGCTTAGAGAGGCGCTAAGCGAGGATTATATCATCCTTTTCCGCGCTCATTATCTCGTCGCAAACAGCTTTGACTTTGATAAATACAAGGGCTTCGTCTGGGACGTTTCAGGCGTTTCGGACATAAACAGGCTCTACATCGCGTCCGATATGCTGATTACCGATTATTCGAGCGTGTTCTTTGACTACGCAAATCTCGGCAGACCGATTCTGTTTTATATGTACGATTTTGACGCGTATGCAAACAGTATCCGCGGCTTTTACGTCGATACTTCCGAGCTGCCGGGTAAAATTGTCAAGACGACGGACGACCTTGTCGGAGAAATCAGGAACGTCGACTTCGGCTCGTTTGATTTTGACAAGGCGTACCCTCGCTTCAGGGCTAAGTTTAATTATCTTGACGACGGAACGGCGGCAAAACGCGTTGCTCAGGCAGTAATAGAGGAAATATAGCTAATGAAAAAGCTGATTACAAAAATTGCAAAGGACAGTATGCTCCTGAGGAAATCTATCAGAAGGTGCGCGTATCTTTACCGCCTCTTCCGTTATAAGCTGAGAGGCTTCGGGAAGAAGGTGGACAACAAGCTGATTGTGTTTTCCTCCTTCACGGGTGAAAAGTATGCCGACTCGCCGCGCGCGATTTATGAGTATATGCTCGGCAGCGACGATTACCGCGATTATAAGTTCGTATGGTGCTTTACCGACCCCGAAAAGCATTCCTTCCTGCTTGAAAATCGCAATACGACTATTGTCAAGCAGGCTTCAAAGGAGTTTGAGATAGTTTTTGCAACTGCGAAATACTGGGTGTGCAACCACCGCGTTTCGCTCCACAGATATCCGCGCAGAGAGCAGGTCTTCATCCAGACGTGGCACGGCACTCCGCTCAAGCGGCTCGGCTTCGATATTGAAAAATCGAATAATGAGAATTATACTCTCGCGGAGCAGAATAAGCAGTATTTGACCGACGCGAAAAAGTTTTCGTATCTGCTGTCGCCGTCGGCGTTCGCAAGCGAGAAGTTCATTTCCGCGTTTGCGCTCGACCGCCTCGGCAAGAGAGATATTATCGTTGAAGAGGGATATCCGCGAAACGACTTTTTGTTTAACTATACTGCTGACGACGTTTCGCGCATAAGACGCGAGCTCGGTCTCCCTAACGGCAAAAAAGTTATTCTTTACGCTCCGACGTGGCGCGATAATCAGCATACTGCAAACGAGGGATATACCTACAAGACGGAAGTTGACTTTGACCGCCTGAGAGAAGCGCTCGGAGACGAGTACGTTATTCTTTTCAGAGCTCACTACTTCATTTCAAACAGCTTTGACTTTGAAAAATACGACGGCTTCGTCTACGATGTTTCAAAGCTCGACGATATAAACGGGCTTTATATCGTGTCCGATATGCTCATTACTGATTATTCGAGCGTGTTCTTCGATTTCGCAATCCTTAAGCGCCCGATTATCTATTATATGTATGACTTTGATTTGTATAAGAATGAGATGCGCGGATTTTATATCGACCTCAGCGAGCTGCCCGGCGAGATAGTCAAGGACGAGAGCAGTCTTATTGATGAAATCAGAGCCGTCGACAGCTTCAAGTATGACGAAAGATATAAGCGGTTTAACGAAAAATATAACTATCTCGACGACGGAAGGGCGAGTGAGAGAGTAGTGAAGAAGATTATTAAGGGCTGATTTTCAGCCCTTTTAATATTTTTATTGACAAATGGAAAAATTGTACTATAATATAATTAGCACTCGGACATTGAGAGTGCTAATTCGCATATTATTTTAATTGAAGGTGATTATTTTGAGAAAGAAACAGTTTAAAGCAGAATCAAAAAAGCTCCTTGATATGATGATAAATTCGATTTACACCCACAAGGAAATTTTCCTGCGCGAGCTTATCTCGAACGCGAGCGACGCGACGGACAAGCTGTATTTTAAGTCGCTTACGGATACGAGCATTGACACATCTGACCTGTCAATCCGTATTGATATCGACAAGGACGCGCGCACGATTACCGTGTCTGACCACGGAATCGGTATGACTCCCGACGAGCTTGAAAAGAATCTCGGAACTATCGCAAAATCCGACTCTCTGAACTTCAAAAACGAGAACGAGGGCGACGAAAATATGGAGAATATCGAGGTTATCGGTCAGTTCGGCGTAGGCTTTTATTCCTCGTTTATGGTTGCCGATAAGGTCGACGTTGTGTCAAAATCGCTCGGAGCTGACGAGGCGGCAAGATGGACGAGCGAAGGCGCGGACGGCTATACTGTTGAGCCGTGCGAGAAGGATTCCTCAGGTACCGTCATTACGCTTCATATTAAGCAGAATACAGATAATGACGATTACGACCAGTATCTCGAGCAGTATAAAATTCAGGAACTTGTCAGGAAGTACAGCGACTATATCCGTTATCCTATTGTGATGGAGATGACGTCTCAGGTGCCGGACCCCGACAATGAGGGCGAGTATATTACCGAGGTTAATGACGAAACGCTTAATTCTATGGTACCTCTCTGGCGCAAGAGCAAAGGCGAAATTAAGGACGAGGATTATAACGAGTTTTATAAGCAGAAGTTTTACGATTACGCCGACCCTGCGCTCGTAATCCATTCAAAGACGGAGGGTCAGGCGACGTTTGACGCGCTTATGTTTATTCCGAAGAACGCTCCGTTTGATTTTTATTCAAAGGAGTATGAAAAGGGACTTCAGCTCTATTCAAACGGCGTGCTCATTATGGATAAATGCGCCGACCTGCTCCCCGACTATTTCAGCTTCGTCAAGGGACTTGTTGACAGCGCCGATTTATCGCTGAATATCTCGCGTGAAATTCTGCAGCACGACCACCAGCTTAAGATTATCGCAAAGGCGATTGACAAGAAGATTAAATCCGAGCTTACAAAGCTTCTCCGCAAGGACCGCGAGAAGTACGAGGAGATTTTTAAAACCTTTGGAGTTCAGCTCAAGTGGGGAGTTTATGCCGATTACGGTATGAACAAGGACGGACTTAAGGACCTGCTGCTCTTTAAATCCTCAAACGGCGGATATACCACGCTTAAGGAATACCGTGACAGAATGGCTGATTCGCAGGACGATATCTACTATGCCTGCGGCGAAAGCGAGGATAAAATCGCGCTTCTTCCCCAATGTGAAGCAGTTAAGGAGAAGGGCTTTGAGGTGCTCTATTTCACCGATGATGTAGATGAGTTCGCTATCCAGATTCTTATGGAGTACGACGGCAAGCATTTTGCGAATATACTCAAGGATGATTTTGACCTCTCCTCAGACGCTGAGAAAGAGGCTATGCAGAAGAAGAATGAGGACTCAAAGGAGTGGCTCGGCAAGATGAAGGAGCTTCTCGGAGATGAGGTAACGGCTGTGAAGCTTACCAACAAGCTCGGTAAGCACGCAGTATCGCTCGCGGCGGAGGGCTACGTCAGCCTTGAGATGGCGAAGGTGCTCTCTCAGATGCCCGGCGGCGACTCGATGAAAGCGCAGCTCGTGCTTGAAATCAGCTCCGAACATCCGATTGCGGAAAAGCTCGCTGCAGCAGACGACGCAACACTTGAAAAATATACAAAAATACTTTATAATCAGGCGCGCCTGATTGCAGGACTCACGGTGGAAAATCCGACTGAACTTGCAGACAGCATAGCAGATTTAATGGTATGAATTAAAGGACAACTCTCCTGAGTTGTCCTTTAATAATTTGTTATTTGTTAAGCATCATTATCGTCTGCACAAATCCCGTTGAAGCAAACATCTTCTGATACACGATGACGAAGTCCTTTTCCTCCATTTTATTTATCAGACGCCGTGTCAGCGTGTCGTACATAAGGTTGAAGTTGCGCTTATCCGACAGCGCGATTGCCTCGTCTACAAGGTCGAAGAGTACGTCGTCGTGGTGCTTGTCTGCAAAGGCGGTCATTACCTTAAGCCGCCTGTTACGCGGCGCGATAAGGTGCGTAATATATGCGAGGTTGCCTCTGTAGAAGAATATCGCAGGCGAGCTCGCGAATTTCTTGAGCCTTTTTGCGCCCTTTCCGCTGAACTTGTGCGAAGAACGGTGAGGACTCGCAAGTACGAGCAGTACGTCAAAATCCTTGTCGATAAGCAGATAATCGCCTCTGTCGAGCCAGCGCGGAATGTTATATCTGAAATATGCGGTTATGAATTCTTTTCGCTCTTCTTTTTCAGGGCACAGAAATTTGAATAATTTGTGCTCTGTCATTTTGTCGGACATAATTTCGCTGAGTTTCTTTACGTCCTTGTCGCTTAGGGTTTTGAGGAGCATTAGTTTTCTTCCTTTGCTAAGTTAGTTTTTTCAAGTTTTCTTATTATATGCGCCATCATAATTGCGCTCATAATTATACATACGTAATCGGCAACCGGCTGAGCCCAGATAATGCCGTCAATACCGATTAATCTGTCCATAATAAACAGCAGCGGCAGGTAGATAATGCCTTGTCGTCCTACGGCAATCATCAGCGACTGGAAGCCTTTTCCCATTCCCTGGAAGGAGAAGTTGATGATGAACATAACGCCGAGGAATACTCCGGAGCTCATAAGCGCCGTCAGCATTTTTGTACCGTAATCAATAACTTCTGCGTTGTCGATAAACATACTGATTACCTGACGCCTGAAGAAAATGTAGACCATAGTCATCGTCGCGCCGATGATGATATTGCATAGCATACTGAAACGTATGCTGTTTTTCATCCTCGTGTAATCCTTTGCGCCGTAGCAGTATCCCACGAGCGGCTGAATGCCCTGCGCCAGTCCGAGCTGAAGCATTACGACGAGCATATTTGCCTTCATCGCAACGCCCATTGCCGCAACGGCGGTGTCGCCGTAGTGCGACAAAAACATATTGATTACGATGTTCGATATGCTCATCAACAGGTTATTCAGCGCGGCAGGAAGACCTACGCTGATTACTCCCTTTGCAATTCCGCCCCTTGCGGAAAAGCGCTTCGGAGTGATTGATAAAATTGACTTTCCTCTCAGGAAGTAAATGAGGAAGAACAGCACGCTTACGATGTTGCCGAGAACGGTGGCGATTGCCGCGCCTGCAACTCCCTTGTCAAATCCGAACGGAAGATTGAAGAAGAACAGTCTGTCGCCTTTTCCGAGTATGAAAAGCGGGTCGAGCACGATGTTCGTAAGCTGGCCGATTATCATTCCTGTCACGGAAGCCTTTGCCGCGCCTTCTCCGCGGATAAGGTTGCCGACTGTGATGGCAGTTACGATGAACGGCGCGCCGAGAGAAACCCACAACAGATAATCGGAAGCGAAGTTTACGCTCGCGTCGGAAGCGCCGATGAAATAAAGCAGAGGGTTCCTGAATATTATAAACAGCGCACCGAGTAAAACTCCCGCCGCCATTCCGCCGTAAATACAAAAAGCGGAAATAGTTTTAATTATATCGCGGTTCCCTTCGCCGAGACATCTGCTGACGAAGGCGCATCCGCCAACGCCGAAAAGATTGCCCAGCGCAATAAACAGCAGAAACAGCGGCATTGACAGCGAAACTGCCGAAACCTGATTTGCGTCGCCTGTCTGACCGACGAAGAATGTGTCCGCGAGATTATATACGATGTTAATCAGCATTCCGAGCATACTCGGCAGAGCGAGCGCCGCTACTGCCTTCGGTATCTTGTAATCGCTGAAAACAAGTGTGTTGTCCTTTGATTTCATATTATTTAACCTGCGTGCCGCAAAGCTCGTTTGACAGCGCCGCAAATTCCTCCATAGTGAGTTTTTCCGCTCTTACGGAAGCGTTAAGCCCGATTTTCCCGAGCGCGATTGTAATATCGTTCTTTGATACGCCGAGCGATGATGAGACGGAATTGACAAGCGTTTTTCTACGCTGTGAAAATGCAGCTCTGATAAGAGAAAAAAACGCTTTTTTATCATTTATGTTATATTCGTTCGTTTTCGTTACGGTGATTTTAATTACTGCGCTGTCAACCTTCGGCGAGGGCATAAAGCTTTCCCTTGAGACTTCGAAGAGTATTTCAGCCTTGCCGTAATAGTTTACGGCAGCCGTAACAGCGCCTGCAGCGCGTGTTCCCATTTTTGCGCATAGCCTGTCGGCAGCTTCCTTCTGCACCATTACGACAATTTCGTCAATCGGCGCTTCGCTTTCGAGCAGCGCCATTATTATAGGCGAAGTTATGTAATACGGCAGATTTGCGCACACCTTAACGCTGCTGCAGTCGGCGAACTTATCCGCAACAAGCTTCGTTAAATCAAGCTTCATGGCGTCGCCTTCGACAAGCTCAAAGTTGCTGTATCCGCTGAGCGTTTCACTCAACACGGGGTAAAGCCTTTTGTCGAGCTCGATTGCTACGACCTTGCCTGCGACCTCGCAAAGCTCTTTTGTGAGCACGCCGATTCCGGGACCGATTTCGAGCACGCCCGTGTTTTTATCTGCGCCGAGCGTCTGCGCCATTGAGGGACAGACGTCGCCGTCAATCAGAAAATTC
>CAMPAT010000006.1 GCA_946633275.1 uncultured Clostridia bacterium | reverse complement strand
TATCGACAGCGACGAAGTGCTTAAGCAGATTAAGGAATACGTTGCAAATAAATAAAATTTTCCTCGGTCTTTACCGAGGATTTTTTATTTGACTTTATATAGTTTTAATGTTAATCTATTGCTATGAATGAAAAACAGATTGCAAAAAGGTATTTGATATCAGCTCTTGCGCTCTACTTTGGCGGCGCGGTGTTAATCGGCGCGTTTGCTTTTGCGCTGAGCTCGCGTCCTGAGAGTGCGGAGCTGTCAGGTGGTCAGCTTGCGGCGCTTGCGCTTCTGCTTCCGCTTCTGCCGTGCGCCTCGTTTTCCGGATTTGTTACGGCGTTTTTAAGAGTAGGGGAGCTCAAGAAAAATCAGTTGTTTTTGATTGTGGCGCTCTTTCCGCTCGTGCTTGTCGGCGTGACAGTTCTCGGGGCGGTAATGCTGATACCGAATTTCATTAAGTATGTGACAGCGCTGTTTAAATAACTGTCCGCTGTTTTTTAAAACGGATAAAACGGAGTTTTAATTATGTTTGTTGATATTGCAAAAGTTAAAATTAAGGCAGGCGACGGCGGCGACGGAGCGGTTGCTTTTCACCGTGAGAAGTATGTTGCCTCGGGCGGTCCCGACGGCGGTGACGGCGGTAAGGGGGGCGACGTTGTTTTCGTCGTTGACGATAACCTCGCGACGCTTGCCGATTTCCGCTATAAGCGTAAGTATAAGGCGCAAAACGGCGAGCCCGGCAAGGGCGGAAGATGTAACGGAAAGAAGGGCGCAGACCTTGAAATCCGCGTACCGCGCGGTACTGTAATTCGTGAGGCTGAGAGCGGCGCCGTTATGGCAGATATGAGCAAGACGGAGCGCTTTATAGCCGCAAAGGGCGGCAGAGGCGGCTGGGGCAACCCCCATTTTGCAACGCCTACGCGACAGGTGCCTCGTTTTGCAAAGCCGGGAGTCCCCGGCGAGGAGTGGGAAGTAAGCCTTGAGCTGAAGCTGCTTGCCGATGTCGGACTTGGCGGCTTCCCGTCTGTCGGAAAGTCGAGCCTTATTTCTGTCGTTTCACAGGCAAAGCCGAAGATTGCCGATTATCATTTTACGACGCTCGTTCCTAATCTCGGTGTCGTTTCTATGGGCGAGGGAAACAGCTTTGTTATCGCTGATATTCCCGGACTTATTGAGGGCGCGAGCGAAGGCGTAGGTCTCGGCCATCAGTTTCTTCGCCACGTTGAGAGGTGCAGACTGCTTATTCATATTGTTGACGTCAGCGGCCACGAGGGCAGGGACCCGATTGAAGATTTTGAGCAGCTGAATAATGAGCTTGTTAAGTTCAACCCCGATTTGGCAGAGCGCCCGATGATTGCGGTAGGCAACAAGATTGATATGGCGGAGCCTGAGCAGATTGAACGCTTTAAGAATTACGTCGAGAGCAAGGGATATGAGTATTATTCAATCTGCGCGCCGATTTTAGAAGGTACGCAGGAGCTTATGAACGTTGTTTGGAACAAGCTGCGCGACCTTCCGCCGATTAAGGAGTATGAGGTCGAGGAAATCCCCGTTGAGTCAATCATTTCGCAGAGCACGGGATTCAAGATTACCGAGGAGGACGAGGGATACTTCCTTGTCGAAGCGGACTGGTTCCCAAAGGTGCTCAAGGGCATTGATACTGAGGATTATGAGGCGCTCCAGTATATGCAGCGAGTTCTTGAAAAGAGCGGAATTATCGACGCACTTAAGGAGCGCGGAATTGAGGAAGGCGACATCGTGTCGCTGTATGACATTGAATTTGAGTATATTGAGTGATGAAGTTTATTGAGTCTGACGTTAATCCAAAACAGTTAAGTCCGCTGAACCTTGCGTTCATCGGCGACTGCGTTTATGAAATGCTTGTGCGCGAAACTCTCGTTACGGAGGCGAACCGCCCCGTTAACGACCTTCACCGCGAGAGCGTTAAGTTCGTCAGCGCAAAGGCGCAGACGGCAGCGTATGATAGAATTAAGGACTGCCTTACCGAAGAGGAAGAGGCAGTCTATAAGCGCGGACGAAATGCGAAGGTCGGACACAATCCGAAATCCGCCTCGCAGGGCGAATACCATATCGCCACGGGCGTTGAAGCGCTGTTCGGATACCTCTATCTGACCGAACAGACAGAGCGAATAAAAGAATTGTTTAAAATTATAACAGATTAACACTTGACAAATAGTAATATTATGTTATAATAATTAACGCTAACGGGAGCATAGCTCAGCTGGGAGAGCATCTGCCTTACAAGCAGAGGGTCACAGGTTCGAGCCCTGTTGTTCCCACCAAAACAAGACGGCACCAAGCGGTGCCGTTTTTTATGTACAGAGAAGGGCTCGAACCTGTGACAAGCTGCTCCAAATCTTTGATTTGGGAAAAACAGTCCGGTGGACTGTTTTGTAGCAGATTTGTTGCTTTGAAGCCCTGTTGTTCCCACCAAAGACACCCATATGGGTGTCTTTTTTGTGTGTTTAATTGGCTCGAACCTGTGACATTGTCAGTTTTTTCGTAAATTATAAACGAGGAAATATATAGTATAATCGAGAAAAAACGAGAAAAAGTGAGCAAGTACAAATTATTTTAATTTGGGTGTTGACATTTTTGAGCTGTTTTGTTATTATAACTGAGCATTAAAATATTTTTTGGAGGAAACGATTATGTCAACATTTATGCCAAAAGCTGACGAAATCGAACGCAAGTGGTATGTGATTGATGCCGCTGACAAGCCGCTCGGCAGAGTTGCTGCAGAGGCTGCTGTACTTCTCAGAGGTAAGCACAAGGCAATCTTCGCACCAAATGTAGACTGCGGCGATTTTGTTATTATCATCAATACTGATAAAGCAGTTCTTACCGGCGACAAGCTCAACAAGAAGCTCTATCAGCATCACTCGGGTTATATCGGAAATCTCAAAGAGGTTAAGTACGGTACACTCATGAAGGAAAAGAGCGACTTTGCTATGAAGCTTGCTGTTAAGGGTATGATTCCTGACACAACTCTCGGCAGAAAGCAGCTCACAAGATGCAGAATTTTCAAGAATGCAGAGCACAAGCACGAGGCTCAGAAGCCCGAAGCTTGGGAAATGTAAGGGAGGTATGTAGCTAATGTACGAATCAAATCCTTATTTCTACGGAACAGGCAGAAGAAAAGAATCTGTTGCTCGTGTACGTGTTTATGCAGGTACAGGTAAAATCACAATCAACGACAGAGATATTGACGATTATTTCGGACTTGAAACACTCAAGCTCATCGTTCGTCAGCCTCTCGCTCTCACAGACACTGCTGAAAAGTTCGACATCGTTTGCCGTGTAAACGGCGGCGGCGTAACAGGTCAGGCAGGCGCTATCCGTCACGGTCTTTCAAGAGCCCTTCTTCAGTACGACGAAAACCTTCGTCCCGCTCTCAAGAAGGCAGGCTTCCTCACTCGTGACCCACGTATGAAGGAAAGAAAGAAGTACGGTCTCAAAGCAGCTCGTCGCGCACCGCAGTTCTCAAAGAGATAATCAAACTCAGTATTACAGCGTCCCTGCAAAGCGCAGGGACGTTTTTTTGCGCGACGAGCTGCGTAAAATCGGGGTCCCCGAAAAATCGGAGATTTTTAGGGGAGAGGAGAAACACATGGAAGGATTGATAGCATTTTGCTTGCAAAATGCTTAAATCAAGGAATGTGTTTAGACGAAGCGCACCGCAGTTCTCAAAGAGATAATCAAACTCAGTATTACAGCGTCCCTGCAAAGCGCAGGGACGTTTTTTAGGCTATAAGGCAACAATAAAATCCGCTGAATACGAAAGTATGCAGCGGATTTTTTGTTGTTTTAGAGTCAAAACCTATTCTTCGTTATCGCACCTCGCCTAAGCCCTTTTACTCATCCTTTTTTTCGTGGTAGGATTGTTCTGTGTTTACGTTCCAGATTGCAGTTTTGTCCGTGGTGCCGTTTTCTATTGCAGAAACTGCCTCAAACGCAGTCGCCATAGAATGGTCCATATTATTATAGCGGTGCTGACCGTTCCTGCCGATACAGTAAAGATTGTCAATCGTATTAAGGTACTGCGTCAGCGTGCCCATCTCATCATATGTGTCAAAATACGCGGGATACGCCTTCTTTACCTTTTCTCTGTGGTGGTCAAGCACGTTTGCGCGCGATTCGATTACGCCCATCTCAATTAGCTCGTTTACAGCCTGGCTGAAGCATTCTTCGTCGCTCATATTCCAGAAATCGTCGCCTTCGTTACAGAAGTATTCGAGCCCGAGCCATACTGTATGCTCCGGGTCTTTGACGAGATATGGCGACCAGTTGTTAAATACCTGAATTCTGCCGAGCTTAACTCCTGTATCCTGGACGTAAATCCAGCAGTCGGGAACTACGTTTCCGAGAGTTTTGATATCAGTCTCGTTTTTAACCTTAAGCTTGTCTACGAGGAGTCCGACGGTTACGAAATCGCGGTAGGGGAGACCGTCTGCAATTCTTCTGATATTCTCGGGAACGTCAAAACGGAATGCTGCGACTAAGTCTTTAACAGGCATTGACGACATAACAATGTCTGCGTCAATCGTAGTTTCTTTCCCATCCTTATCGTAAGTTACGGAGCAGATTTCGCCGTTTTCGGCGTCAAATCTGACAGCCTTCGCATTTTTGATGAGCTTTGCGCCGCCTTGTACAACGTCGTCTGCGACCTTTTCCCAAAGCTGACCGGGGCCGAATTTCGGGTAATTGAAATGCTCTATGAGCGAAGTTTCCCGGGACGCCTTTTCTTTTCCGCGCAACTTTGCGAGTGCGTCACGCACTACCTCGGAAATGGAGATACCCTTAACTCGCTGATTTCCCCAGCTCGGGTCAATCTGGCTCGGATGCCTGCCCCATAGCTTTTCTGTATATCCTTCAAAAAAGAGCGAGTACAGCTCCCGTCCGAAGTGGTTGATGTATAAATCCTCAAGACTCTTCTCTTCTCGCTTGTGAATCAGCGAGCCTGCGTAGGTGAAGCCGGATTTCATCGTGCGGACAAAACCCATATTCTTAAATGTCTGCGGCTTCAGCGAAATAGGATAGTCGAAGAATTTACCGAGAAAATATATCCTCGAAAGACGGTTCCTCACGAGGAAAACCTCGTCCTCTGCGTCCGGGTCAGGACCGCCGGGAGAGAGCTCCTTTTCTCTGCCGAGAATTCTGTCATCAAAAGACGGAGCACCCTGCACGGGAAGTTTGTCGCGCCACCACTTCATTACGCGCTCATCCTTAGAGAAAAATCGGTGACCGCCGATATCCATTCTGTGACCGTTATATCTTACGGTTTTTGAAATTCCGCCGATATCGCCGCTCTCTTCGAGAATAGTGATTTCATATTTATTTTTTCCACTTTTCAGCAGCTCGTCTGCTGCAGTAAGTCCTGCAGGTCCTGCGCCGATAATAACAACTTTTTTCATAAGTAATATAATAACACGCTTTCGCGCGTTTTTCAACTATAACTAAAGGCTGTCTTGATTAGACAGCCTTAAAATTTGTAATTAGTACTTAACAGGTGTTGAATTAAGGTACTTATTTACCATCAGCGCTACTTTAAATACGATAGCGTCGTCGAATTCACGCAGGTCAAGACCCGTGAGCTTCTTGATTTTTTCAAGACGGTAAACGAGAGTGTTTCTGTGTACAAAGAGCTTTCTTGAAGTCTCGCTGACGTTGAGGTTGTTCTCAAAGAATTTCTGAATCGTGAACAGAGTCTCCTGGTCAAGCGAGTCAATTGAGCCCTTCTTAAACACTTCCTTGAGGAACATATCGCAGAGCGTAGTCGGGAGCTGATAAATCAGTCTTGCAATACCGAGATTTTCGTAGCTGATGATTGTGCGTTCTGTGTCGAATACCTTGCCGACTTCGAGAGCGACCTGAGCTTCCTTGAATGAGCCTGCAAGTTCCTTAATTCCCGTTATGCACGCGCCGATTCCGACAACTGCGTTACAGTAGAACTCTGTTGAAAGCGTGTCGCAGATTGACTGTGCAAGTTTTTCAAGGTCTTTCGCGTCGACGTTCGGACGAACTTCCTTAATAAGCGCTATGTCGTGTTCGTTAATGTTGATTATATAATCCTTCGACTTGTCGGGGAAGAAATTCTGGAGCACGTCATATACGGATACGTCGGTTGTGTTTGTAACTCTGATGAGGAACACAACTCTTGACGCGTCGTTATTAAAATGGAGCTCGCGCGATTTAATATAAATATCGCCCGGGAGAATGTTGTCAAGAATAACGTTCTTAACGAAGTTAGTACGGTCGAACTTTTCGTCATTGTTGTTCTTAATCTGCTCGAGAGCAACGGCAATGATATTCGCAAAGTTGCGGCTCATTTCGTCCGTGCCGTCTACGAAAACTGCGTATTCGGGATGAACGCTGTCGCCAAACGCCTTGTATGTACTGTTGTCAACGCAAATCGGCTGACCGCTGAACACACCTGCTGCAATAACGCCCTTGCGAACCTCGCCGATAAGAGGAAGCTCGCTGCACGAAATTACTGTTCCGCTTTCGTCTACAACGCCGATTACACGGTCCGTTGTATCTCTCATCTGATTAATAACGCCCTGGAATAATCTGTTTGGCATTTTAAAACCTCCGCCTAAAAGGCACCATTTGTGTACAACATTAAAATGTGCACAAAAAAATATCAAACCAATTGTTAATATTATACAATCGATTTGATATTATTGCAACCTTTTTCACAAAAAAACTTAAAAAAATTTGTAATATTTGCATAAAGTGTCCAATCGCCACAACATATAGTGCCGAAAATGCGGCAAACGCGATTATATAGTTTGACATTTTTCAGCGAATTTTACTGATTTCCGCAGATGTCAAATATCTGCATTCGCCCTCATCGAGATTATCATCGAGTGACACGCCTCCGATTTTAATTCTTCTGAGCGCCGTTACGGTAATCCTGTGTTTTAAAAACATACGCTTGACTTGGTGGTATATTCCCTGGCTGATTTCGACCTGCGCCGCGTTTTCCGCAAGCGGGGTCAGCTTTGCAGGGAGGAGCTTTTCCCCGCCGAGAGTCATTCCGCTTTCAAAATCACGGATTACTTCGGGAGTTATGGGCGCGTCAAGCCGAGCTATATATGTTTTTACAGTATGGCTTTTCGGACTGAGTATTCTGTGGGCAAATTCGCCGTCGTCCGTGAGCAGGACAAATCCCGTC
The DNA here is from genome assembly GCA_946633275.1 of uncultured Clostridia bacterium. GTDB lineage: Bacteria > Bacillota > Clostridia > Oscillospirales > Acutalibacteraceae > Eubacterium_R. The sequence continues at coordinate 3,552 of CAMPAT010000006.1, read as the reverse complement.
GTGTCCTTGTCGAGCCGTCCTGCAGGGAAGAGTCCTTTGCGCTTCATCTCGTCGGGGAGAAAATCGAGAACCGTCTTTTCACCTTTGCCGTCCGTTGCGCAGATTACGCCCTGCGGCTTGTTGAGCATAATATACACGTGCTCGCGTGTATCTACATCTCTTCCGTCGGCTGTGATAGCGTCGTTTTCGCCGCACTTCATCTCGCACGACAAAACGGCGGTGCCGTTAACCGTTACACCGCCGGATTTAATCAGCGCCTTAGCCTGACTGCGCGTTATATTCAGTTTTGATGAAATCAGTTTGTCAAGCCGTTGTTTCATTATTAGTGAGCGCGACTAAGAAGCCGTCTTTCGCCGAAGGGTCGCACAAATCTGCCCCGATGAGAACTCCGTCGCATATCAGCAGATTGGCGAGCACATTTTTATTATTCTTGTAATTAGTTATGTTATAGGTATATATCGTAGCTTTTTTGCCTTTGTATTTTTCCAGGTCAAAGCCCTGTTGCTTCTGAACGGCGTTGTAGTTTTCGTAAACGCGGTTGAACTCAGAAGGGATAGTGATTTCCTTCTCGCTTGTGCCGTCGAATTCCCAGCCGAGCGACTCGAGATACGCTGTGCGTTCCTCGCTTGTAGCGCAGCTCACGGGCGACGCGGAGGTCTGCTGCGAGCCTGCCGAGTGATTCGTAACAAACGTCATCAGGATTACTGCAACCCCCACGAGCGCAAGCGCAGTTCCGAAAATCACCTTTGGTTTTGCCTTGAATGTTATAACCTGCATATGTCCTCACCTGAGAAATTATATGCAGGCGCTTTTTGATATATTACAATGATTATTTGTTTACGAGCTTCTGCAAAACTTTATTAGCAACGGGACCTGCCGTCTGGCTTCCCGAGTTTCCGTTTTCTATTACTACTACGAACGCGTAAGGATTTTTCTCATCGTCCATAAATCCCGTGAACCACGCGATGTTGTGGTTATCGTTTGAGTCAATCTGAGCCGTACCGCTCTTAGCGCAAAGGTTCAGTCCCTCGTACTTGTAGTCGCCGTACTGTTCTGTTACGTTGTAACGCAGCATAGTTTTAATCTGCGACGCTGTTTCGGGACTCATAAGCTCGACCTTGTTAGTCGGAAGAGTAATGTCGAGTATTTTACCTGCCTGGTTTGCAAAATCGTCGACTATATTGAATGAAACTGCGCTGCCGCCGTTTGCAATAGCGCTGACAATTCTGAGCATTGTAATCGGCGCAACTCGCGTGTTACCCTGGCCGATACCCGTCCAGCCGAGAAGGTCGTCTGCGGCGCCCTTAACGTTAAACTTGCCCTCGAAGGACTCAATCTCGCCGCTGATGAGCACTTTTGAGCCTATACCGAGCTCTTTCGCCGTCTCGGTGAGCTTATCCTGTCCGAGTTCGATTGCGAGCTGAGCGAATACGGAGTTACAGCTCTTTGCGAGAGCGTCTTTGAAATTAATCTTCTTTCCGTGATTTGCGTTACATTTGATTTCAACGCCTTGCGACGGCGTGTAACCGCCGTTACATTCCCACGTACGCTCGTAAACATCGGGGATGTTCTCGATGGCGCAGATGGCTGTTACAATCTTAAAGGTTGAGCCGGGAACGTAGTGCGCCGTCAGAAGTCTGTTGATGTAAACGCCCTCGTATTTTTCGCTCTTTTCGAGGTTGTCCGGGACGTTGTTGACGTCGTACGACGGCGACGAAACGGAGCATATTATCTCGCCCGTTTTATAGTTAACTATGCCGATAGTTCCTTTTCTGCCGTCGAGCGCCTTATATGCCGCGTTGCAGATTTCGCTGTCGATAGTCAGCTTCATATCGTTTCCACGTCCGTAACGCTCAATGTTGTAAACGCCGAAAAGAAGATTGTATCCCGTGAGCTTGCTGTCAAACGTGTTCTGCACGCCCGTTGAAATAAAATTCTTCGGGTCGCCTACAACGTGGAGAGTAGATTTACGCGTCGTTCTGCTGTCGGAATAAACACGCTTGCCGTCGATTGTCTGAGCAAGAATTTTGTCGTTGCAGTCGTAGATTGTGCCCGCGCCGATTAATTCGCCGTTTGAGTAAAGGTGGTGGTTGTACCTCTTCATCGCCCAATTTGAGCCGTTATGGACTAATGATACAGTCAGAAATATAATTCCTGCGATAAATAGCGCAGATAATATCCAGAGGAAAATTCCTCGTTTTGCAATCATTTTCATTACTTAGCCGCACCTCCCTTACGTCTGCCTGAAAGGTAGTTGTAGGTTCGCACGTCGGACGCCTTGATGAACGCAAGTATCGCCCAGCAGCTCATCATTGAAGAGCCGCCGAGACTTACGAACGGGATTGTTACGCCCGTAAGCGGAAGAATATCTGTAATGCCGAAGATGTTAAGCGAGCATTGGAAGAGGAGCATTGTTGCCGAAGCAACTGCAGCAATTGCGTATGCGCTTGAGCGCGCCGCAACGGAATTTATGAGCGCCGAGATGGCTATAGCGACGAAGGAGAGCACGAGCATAATTCCGAAAAGGAAACCCCATTCTTCGCAGATTACGCCGAAAATACTGTCTGATATGGGGGCGTAAACATAGCGCACATAGCCGTTACCTATTCCTACTCCGAAGAGTCCGCCGCTTGCAATTCCGACGAGAACGCGCGTCTGCTGCATACCCTGGTCGTACGGAAAATCCCATACATGACGGTAAACTGCGAAGCGCCTCATAACGTACGATTTGTATTTGAGCACAATCGCGCCGCCCATTACTGCGGAAGCGATTGCAAGGCCGACAGTCTTAATATCGCCGGAGTTCATAAACGCGATTACGAGGAAGGTTATGAAGAATATAAGAGCCGTGCCGAAGTCTTTGATTATAATCAGCGAGCCTACGCAAATCAGCGAGTAGACGATATAGGCGATGATATTTTTTGACGTCTGTATTTTCTCGAGCGTTGCCGCGCCGACGAAGATAAATGCGATTTTTACGAACTCGGACGGCTGGAAGGTTACGCCGCCGATTGTGACCCAGTTGCGCGCGCCGTTAGTAGCGCGGGCGATGACAATATTTACGAGAAGCAGGAGAATTGAAAGTCCTGCGATATACCAGCGTATCTTCATACAGAAGTCAACGTATCCCATAAGAAATACGATAAACGTAAATGCGATAATTCCTGCAAGCACCATAAAATACTGCTTGAACGCAGATTCGGGCTGAACGCTTCCGATTGTTACAAGCCCCACGCCCGAAAGGAAAAACGCTATGAACTCGAGCTCAAAGTTGCGTCTGTGGAAGGCGGTGTAAAAGAAGAGGGTGTAAACCCACTCTGTAGCAACGAGGCAGAGAAGCGCCAGCATTGCCTTCATCTCGAACTCTTCGCCGCAGGAAGCCGCGATATATCCTGTAACAACCTGAAAAACAGACAGCACAAACAGCACAAGGAAGTTGTTTACGGGCTTGATTTTAGGTGATTTTTTCGTCTTGCTTGCCATAAACTAACCCCCTTACTTTTCATAGAATATGAACACCTTGTCTCCGAAGGTGAGCATATCCTCGTCGAA
>CAMPAT010000005.1 GCA_946633275.1 uncultured Clostridia bacterium | reverse complement strand
CGTCAAATTTTGACCGCTACGAAGCTCTTGTTGCTCCTTTTATCTCGCGCTGCGAGCAGTCGCAAACGAGCCATCGCCCCAGTTAGCGCCGACTATAGCTCTTACCATGATGCTTACTCCTATAAAGAATTATAAATTATGAATTATGAATTATGAATGATGAATTGATGTTACTCGCTTCGCTCAGACAATAATTTAATGTTGCTTAGTGGTGGAACAGGCGGATACCTGTCATTGTCATTGCGATTTTGTGCTCGTCGCAGCACTCGATAACCTGCTCGTCTCTTACAGAGCCGCCCGGCTGCGCGATGTACTTAACGCCTGATTTAACTGCGCGCTCGATGTTATCCTCAAACGGGAAGAACGCGTCTGAGCCGAGTGCAACGTTATCCATTTTCTTGTGCCACTCTGCTTTTTCTTCAGCGGTGAACGGCTCAGGACGCTGCGTGAAGTATCTCTGCCATACGCCGTCTTTAAGAAGCTCGTCGTAATCGTCGCTGATGTAAAGGTCGATTGCGTTGTCGGCGTCGCATTTTCTTACGCCGTCGATGAAGGGAAGATTAAGTACCTTTTCATTTCTTCTGAGCCAGAGCATATCAGCCTTGTTGCCTGCCATACGGGTACAGAGAATTCTGCTCTGCTGGCCTGCGCCAACGCCGAGGGTTTGTCCGCCCTGTGCGTAAACAACTGAATTTGACTGAGTATATTTAAGCGTAATCATCGAGATGAGAAGGTCGATTTTTGCAATCTCGGGAATGTCCTTAATCTTTGTCGGCATATCGTTGAATAAATCCATTGTGATTTTCGCGTTGTTGCGCTTCTGCTCAAACTTAATGCCGAAAACCTGCTTTGTCTCCATTTCTTCCGGAACGTAGTCAGGGTCGATTTTAATAACAAGGAAATTGCCGCGGCGCTTGCTCTTGAGGATTTCAAGCGCATCGTCGGTATAGCCCGGAGCGATAATTCCGTCTGATACTTCCTTCTGCAGGAAGGTTGCTACGGAAGCGTCGCACACGTCTGAAAGAGCGGCGAAATCGCCGAAGGAGGACTGACGGTCACAGCTTCTTGCGCGCGCATAAGCCTCGCCGATAGGCGAAAGCTCAAGTCCGTCGGGCACCATACATACCTTGCGGTCTGTTTCGCTGAGAGGCTGTGCAACTGCTGCGCCTGCGGGCGAAACGTGTTTGAAGGAAGCGGCGCTCGGAAGTCCTGTTGCTTCCTTAAGCTCTTTTACGAGCTGCCACGAATTAAACGCGTCGAGCAGATTGATATAGCCTGCCGCACCGTTTAAAATTTCAAACGGAAGCTCTCTGCCGTCCATATGAATTCTTGCCGGGTTCTGATTAGGATTACATCCGTATTTAAGCTTGTATTCAGTCATCCTTTAATCCTCCTAAAAATAATACTTTGTTATTTTACAATACTTGATTGAAAAATGCAAGATAACATATTATAATAAATGGCAAAGAGGGTGAAAAAATGACAGGTTTTTTAGTCGTGAACGCATACCTTACGGGCGAAAAGTTTGACACCTTGCACAAGCATTTAGTCGACTGCGCCGAAAGTATGGGTATTTCGCTGAAAATTAAAAATAATGAAGAAATGCATTTTTGTGCTGAAGCGCCTGATTTTGTACTTTTCTGGGACAAAGACGTTAACCTTGCGAAACAGCTTGAAAACAGAGGACTTCCCGTATTTAACAGCTCGCGCTCGATTGAACTTTGCGACGATAAGGCGAAGACGTATCTTGCGCTTGAAGGAGCAGTAAAGCAGCCTGAAACTATTATTGCACCCCTGTCATTTTTCGAGGCAGATTACGCCTGTTTTGTTAAAAAAGCTGCGGAAAGATTAGGACTTCCGCTCGTCTTTAAGGAGTGCTTCGGCTCGTTCGGCGAGCAGGTCTTCCTGTGCGAAAGCGAGGAGGAAATTCTTTCGCACATTAACGGCAGACCGTTTTTGCTGCAGAGATTTATCGCTCAGTCAAAGGGCGAGGACGTAAGACTGGAAATTGTTGACGGAAGGTGCGTTTCCGCTATGAAGCGCGTGAACAAAAATGACTTTCGCTCAAACATCACAAACGGCGGCACAGCGCAGCCGTATGACCCGACTGATGAAGAAATCAGGGCAGCCGTTACGGCGTGCAAAACGCTCGGCCTCACCTTCGGCGGAGTTGATATTCTCAGCGGAGGCTATGTCTGCGAGGTTAATTCAAACGCGCATATTATCAACATAATGAACGCTACGGGCGTCGACGTTGCGCCGTATATTTTTGAGGCGATTTTACGGAAAATATGAAGTGTATTTTAGTTTATTCAAAGAAAGAGGCGCGGCGCAACGCCTTTTCCGTTCAGAAGTACAAAAGCGAGCTCGGCGCAGAACTCGTAACTCCCGATTACAGAGGAGCTGCGGACGTTGTTATAAACCGCTCGAACGATTACCGTATCGCTGAGTACTATGAGAGCAGGGGCGTGCGAGTTTTTAATCCTGCTTTTTTTACACGCCTTGCAAACGACAAGCAGGCGACATATGATTTTATGGAGCAAAACGGCGTTGAGATTATGCCGACTCGTTACGGCAAGCCGCCGTTTGTAAAAAAGCCGCGCGACGGACACGGCGGACAGGGCGTTCTTATGTGCACAAGCGCCGAGGAATATGATGAAAGCGCGGTCTGTCAGAAGCCTGCTTCAGACCTCGGGCGCGACCTTCGCGTGTGGGTGCTCGGCGGAGAAATAAAGGCGTCAATGCTGCGCGTCAGCAAGACTGACTTTCGCTCAAATTTCTGCCTCGGCGGCGAGGCGGCGCCGTATGCTCTCAGCAAAGCTCAAGCAGCGCTTGTTAAAAAAATAATCTCCCTTGTTGAGGGAGATTACTACGGGGTCGATTTTGTATTTAACGACGGCAGAATTGTATTTAACGAGCTTGAGGACGCAGTTGGCGCGCGAATGCTCTATTCTGCAGGGATAAATGATATCATTAAGGAATACTGTGATTTTATAAAAAGAACGGTCAGCTGACCGTTCTTTTTTGCGCTTCAAAGTATGCGTAGTGTCCTGCTGTGTGATATGAATTAACGTTGAATTTGTCCTTGAGTATTGTGCGGAAATTGTCGCACGGCTTAAGGCAGGCGATGAATGTGCCGCCGCCTTTGAGCACTCTGCAGATTTCATCGAGCGAATTTTCAATGTCGCCGAGCTTGTGTAGCTTAAGGCAGACTGCCATATCTACGCTCTCATCATCAACGCCGATTTTGCCGTGAATTTTACTTACGGGGATTATCTCTGCTTCAGGGCAGATATGCTCAAGCTTGTTTCGCAAATCGAGTATAACTCCGCTGAAGTCCTCGGGGATATATTGCAAAGTTTTTTCTTTAATTTCCCTGTTCATCGTTATCACCAAAAAACATTATACCAATTAATACGTTGTTTGTAAATGTTAATATAGACTTTTTTGTTAGAATATATTATAATATATTGAATAAAATTTTAGGAGAAATTGTTTATGAATATAGTTGTACTCGCAGGCGGCACGAGCACAGAACGCGACGTGTCACTTATTACGGGCAAGAATGTTACAAAGGCGCTCCGCAGGAACGGTCACCGCGCAACGCTTCTCGACGTTTTTATGGGATTTGACGGCGATGTGAGCACCTTCTTTGATACTGACGGAATTGACGAAACGCTTAAGATTAGCGATACCGACCCTGACATTCAGGGCATACTCGCTTCGCGCAAGGGCGACGCAAAGGGGCTCTTCGGCGAAAATGTAATTTCACTCTGTAAAGCAGCAGATATCGTTTTTATCGCGCTTCACGGCGAGGACGGCGAGGACGGAAAGGTGCAGGCTGCGTTTGACCTTATGGGTATTAAATACACGGGCTCGGGCAGCTTCGGCTCCGCGCTTGCGATGAATAAGTATTATTCAAAGCAGCTTATGGACTCCTGCGGCGTCAGGAACGCTAAGTACATAGTAACTAAGGGCGGCGACGCCGCTCCTGAATTCCCGCTTCCGTGCGTAATCAAGCCGTTTTCGGGCGGCTCGAGCGTAGGCGTTTCTATCGTTACTGAGAAAGCGGAGTATGAAAACGCCATTAACCAGGCGGCGAGGTATGAGAGCGATATTATTATCGAGGAGTACGTTAAGGGCCGCGAGTTTTCGCTCGGTATTCTCGGCGGCACAGCGCTTCCGCCGATTGAGATTATCCCGAAGGAAGGCTTTTACGACTATAAGAATAAGTACCAGGAGGGTATGACAATCGAGATTTGTCCTGCTGAGCTTGATGAGAGCCTTACTCTTAAAATGCAGGAGAACGCAAAAGCCGTTTTTGCCGCTCTTGACCTTGAGGTTTACGGCAGAATTGACTTTATTCTTAAGGACGGCACAGACGAATTCTATTGCCTTGAGGCGAATTCTCTCCCGGGACTTACGCAGATGAGCCTGCTTCCGCAGGAGGCTGCGGCAGTCGGCATTGAATATGACGAACTGTGCCAGAAAATCATTGACCTTTCGCTCGAAAAATACAACTAATTATACGGGGAGTAATATGAACAATCTTAAACTTTCTGAAATTGTTAAAAATATAGACTGTTCCTGCGATTTTGACAGGGATATAGATATACTCGATGTAAATACTGATACGCGCACGACTAAGGCGGGCGACCTCTTTATCGCACTTTCGGGCGAGAAGTTTGACGGTCATGACTATGTCGGAAAAGCCGTAGAAAGCGGAGCTGTTGCAGTAGTCTGCTCGAAGCCGGTTGATACCTCCGTTCCCGTGATTATGGTGCCCGATACTGAGAAGGCGCTGCAGCAGATTGCGGCTTATTATCTCACGACTCTTGATATTAAGGTTGTCGCCGTAACGGGCAGTAACGGAAAGACGACAACGCGAAATATGATTACGCGCGTGCTTAAAACGAAATACAGCGTGTATTCTACGAAGAAGAATTTTAATAACGAAATCGGACTTCCGAAGAGCGTTCTTGAGCTTGATAACACCTACGATATAGCCGTGCTTGAAATGGGTATGAACCATCTTGGTGAAATCAGCACTCTTACTAATATCGCGAAGCCCGACCTCGCAGTTATCACGAATATTGGAAAGGCGCATATAGGCAATCTCGGCTCTCAGAAAAATATCTGCAAGGCGAAGTTCGAGATTTTAGAAGGTCTTAAGGAAAACGGCACAATAGTCCTTAACGCCGACGACCCGTATCTTTATTCTGCTGATAAGAAAGGCTTTATGACCGCCTATGTCGGCTTTGATAAGTCGAAGGGCGCAGTTCTCACAGCCGAGAATATCGTGTCGAGCGGAGAGGGAACGAGCTTTACCGTCGATTATGAAGGCGAGAAGGCAGACGGCTATATTCCGCTCCCCGGAAAATATAATGTTGCTAATCTGCTTGAGGCAGTTTACTGCGGAATTTATTTCGGCGTGGATATTAAGGCGGCGCTCGACTCTGTGCGTGACTATGCGCCTGAAGCTATGCGTACGGACGTAATTGAGAAAAACGGCGTCTCTATCATCCGTGATTATTATAACTCGAGCCCTGATTCGGCGAGAGTGGGGCTTGAAACGCTCAAGACGTATAACGAAAACGGCAAGAAGTTTGCGCTCCTAGGTGAAATGCTTGAGCTCGGCGAATACAGCGCTCAGGAGCATAAAAAGCTCGGTGAGTTGTGCGCCTCTCATAATCTTGACGGCGCGTTCTTCATCGGCAGGGATTATTTAGCTTTCGGCGACGGTATGCCTGAAAAGTCGATTTGCTGCGACGCGTCCGAACGCGAATACTTCCTCGTTAAAGTGAAGGAACTTGCGGAAAGCGGAATTCTCACTTCGGGCGACGTGGTGCTCGTCAAAGGCTCACGCGGAATGAAGATGGAGGAGGCTTACGAAATTCTGATCTCAAATCTGAAATAATCAATAAGTACAGCCCGGCAACTATCGGTTGCGGGGCTGTTTGTAAACTAAAATCGGTAGAAAATCACGTCATTTCCTGATATCTTGATATTAAAGGGAGGTGCTGTGATGAAAAAGCTTCTTGAAAGACTTAATGAGTTTTTAATATCTATTTCTACGAAGGAGAATGAAGAATGAATATAGTTACCGCTAACAGACTTCTTGAATTGCGCAAGATGAACGGATATTCTCAGGACGTTCTTGCCGAAAAAATCGGCGTGTCGCGCCAGGCTGTTTCAAAGTGGGAGCGTGCCGAATCCTCGCCCGACACGGACAATCTGATTGCTCTTGCCGAGCTTTACGGAATCACGCTCGACGATTTGCTCAATACCTCGAAAGATACCACCGAGATAACGCCCGAGCCGTCAAAGAAAACAGACATCAAGGGCAAGGCAAAATCTCTTTTGTCAAAGGTTAATGATTTCGGCATTTATCCTAAAACGGCTACGGCTATGGCGAAGTTCCCTTACGCGATTATAGTTGTTATTCTTTATTTGGGCGTTTCGTATATGTTTAAAATATGGCACCCGTTCTGGCTTGTCTTTTTGACAATTCCGATTTATTACAGAATTGCGACAGCCTGCAAGGCAAACAGCAAAAAGGCGTTTGCGGCGTTGCTGCCGATACCTGAATTTATTGTACTTTTGTACCTTATGTTCGGCTTTTTTGCAAATGCCTGGGGTACAATGTGGATATTATTCCTCATTATACCTATTTACTATTGGGTGCTTTCAATTAAAAAATAAAATGAAAAAATTAACGGGTTGTCTCAGTTGAGGCAACCCGTTTTTGTCAGTTCATAAATGCAACTATGCCGACGCCGAGTCCGCTTACTGCCATAAGCGCAGCGAGGATAATCGCAATAATACGCGTTGTGTTTTTGTGCATAGCTACTCCTTATTTCATAAACTCGTCTGAAGCAGCAATAAGCTTGTCTGCGATTGCAGCAGCTCCGTCTTTGCTGTCTCCGATTGCTGTGATGTAAGCCTTGATTTTCGGCTCTGTTCCGCTCGGACGTACGATAACTTTGTTGCCGCCCTCAAGCGCGAAGGCGAGCACATTTGACTTCGGAAGGTCGATAGTCTCCTCGCCGCCGTCGGTAAAGGTCGTCTTGCTCGTCTTGTAGTCGGAAACTGCAGTAACCTTGTAGCCGCCGATTTCAGCAGGCGTATTAGCGCGCAGAGTATCCATAATACCAGCCATTTTCTCCATTCCTGCAGCGCCTTCGAAAGTGTATGATTCGACGGTGTTGTTGTAATATCCGAACTCGTCGTAAAGCGAATTCATCACGTCGACGAGATTCATATTCTTCAGCTTGTAGTATGCCGCCATTTCGCAGATGAGCATGGAGGCGACAACTGCGTCCTTGTCTCTTGCGTGAGTTCCTGCAAGGTAGCCGTAGCTTTCTTCAAATCCCATTACGAAGTCGGAAGCTCTGCCCTCGTCTTCAAGGTTTGTAATGAGCTCGCCGATGTATTTGAAGCCTGTAAGCAGGTTCTTAAATGTGCAGTTATATTTCTTCGCGATAACTTCCGCGAGGTCGGTGGAAACGAAGCTCTTTACGGCGATTGCCGTAGACGGGAGGGTACCCTTTGCCTTACGCTCGGAGAGGAGGTAGTTGAGGAGCATTGCGCCTACCTCGTTACCGCTCATCAGCACGAGCTCGCCCGATTTGTCGGGAACCGCAATGCCGACTCTGTCGCAGTCGGGGTCGGTTGCGAGAAGAATGTCTGCGCCGATGTTCTTATTCATTTCAAGACCGATTTCAAATACCTGCTTGATTTCCGGGTTCGGGAAGGGGCAGGTCGGAAAATTGCCGTCAGGGTTTTCCTGCTCCGGAACTACGTAAACCTTGTCAATTCCGATTCTGTCGAGAATCTGACGGACAGGCTTGTTTCCTGTTCCGTTAAGAGGAGTGTAAATAACCTTGAGGTCAGCTTTCTTGACGATATCGGGATTTATGCATTGTTTTTGTACCTCGTCGAGGAAAACGTCGATTACTTCCTGGCCGATGTATTCGATTCTGCCGTCTGCAACAGCCTCGTCAAAGTCAACCTTCTTTATACCTGTGAAGTAGTCAACCTTCTGAATGAAGTCGTACGTCTCGGCAGCCTCTTCGTCAGTCATCTGGTAACCCTTCGGATTGTAGCACTTGTAGCCGTTATATTTTGCAGGGTTGTGCGAAGCGGTAAGTATAATACCGCTTGACGTGTGGAAATAGCGGATTGCGAAGGAGAGACACGGAGTCGGCTCCAGCTCTTCGTAGATGTAAACCTTGATGCCGTTTGCTGCGAGGATTGAAGCAGCCTCTTTGCTGAAATAATCGCTCTTGATTCTTGAATCGTAACCGATTGCGATAGAAGGATTATCATAGTTCTTGTTGAGAAAATCGGACAGTCCCTGTGTCGCTCTGCCGACTGTGTAAATATTCATTCTGTTTGTTCCCGCGCCGATAACTCCGCGCAGACCTGCAGTACCGAACTCAAGACTGCGGTAGAAGCGGTCGAGTATCTCGTCGTCTTTGCCTTTTATGCTTTCAAGCTCAGCTGTAAGGTCGGGGTCGCCCGTAGCTTTTTCAAGCCATTCGTTATATAAAGCGTTGATATCCATATAATAATCTCCTTTGTAAAATATTTCATCTTCTATTTTAATATTATTATTTGGTGTTGTCAACAATGTTGTTTTAATGTATAATATTTTTGGTGATTTTATGTTTGCGAGAATAAACAGCGAGGGACTTTACGGCATTAATTCCTTCGACGTTACTGTCGAAGCCGATATAAGCTCGGGGCTTCCTCGTTTTGACGTTGTGGGACTTCCTGACGCCTCCGTTAAGGAGAGCAGGGAGAGAGTCCGCGCGTCGATGAAAAACAGCGGTTATACATTCCCTGTTTCGAGGATTACCGTCAATATTGCGCCGGCAGACGTAAAGAAGGAAGGCTCTTTTTACGATTTGCCGATACTTGTTTCTATCCTTAAGGCGAGTTCACAGATTACGGGTAGTACGGACGATTTCTCTTTTATCGGTGAGCTGTCTCTCAACGGTGAAATAAGGAGCGTTAACGGCGTTCTTCCTATGGTGCTTCAGGCGAAGGAAAACGGAGCCGGAGCAGTTTTTGTTCCGTATGATAATGCCGACGAAGGCTCTGTAGTGAGCGGAATTGACGTCCTTCCTGCGAAGAATATAGGCGAGGTTATCGCTCATATTAACGGAGAAAGACTGATTGAGCCTGCGTTCAGGGCGCTTGATGAGCAGAGCGTCATCGGCGAAACGCTCGATTTTTGCGATGTTAAAGGACAGTCAAAGGTTAAGCGTGCGCTTGAAATTGCCGCCGCGGGAGGGCATAACTGTATTATGGTCGGCACTCCGGGTACGGGTAAATCAATGATGGCGAAGCGCCTCGGCTCAATAATGCCCGAGATGACGTTTGATGAACAGATAGAAACGACTAAGATTTATTCCGTCGCAGGCGAACTGCCGAGCGGCGCGCGCCTTATTGCAAAACGCCCGTTCCGCTCGCCTCATCATACGACGAGCGCCCAGGGACTTACGGGCGGCGGAAGCTCGCCGAAGCCGGGCGAAATCAGCCTCGCGCATAACGGAGTGCTGTTTATGGATGAGTTCCCCGAGTTTGACCGCCGCGCGAAGGAGTCGCTTCGTCAGCCGCTCGAGGACGGCGTCGTTACTATTACGAGAGCGTCGGGAACTATTACGTATCCGAGCGATATTATGCTCGTTGCAGCGATGAATCCCTGCCCGTGCGGCTACGCGGGACACCCGACTATTGATTGTACCTGTACTGAGGCGGCGAGGAAAAGATATAACGATAAGCTATCAGGTCCGATTCTTGACAGAATTGATATTCATATTGAAGTCGGCGCCGTTGATTATTCGATGTTGCGCGGCGACAGAAAAGAGGAAACGAGCGCCGAAATCAGGGAGCGCGTTAACCGCGCGCGAGAGATACAAAACAAGCGCTTCAGGGGAAGCTCTGTTAAGTGCAACGCAAAGATGACTCCTGCGATGACGCGGAAGTTCTGCATTCTGACTCCCGATGCGGACGAGCTTCTCAGCGCGAGCTATGATTCGATGGGAATGTCGCCGCGAGCGCACGACAAGATTCTGCGTATCTCGCGCACAATAGCCGACCTTGACGGCAGCGATAAAATTGAACTTGAGCATATTGCCGAGGCGATTCAGTACAGAAGTCTCGACAGAAAATACAGACTGTAACGGAGGAAATTATGGAAAAGTATATTGAAACGACGATGAAAAATCTTGAGAAAAACGGAATTAAGCCCTATTACTGCGAAACAAAGGAGGAGGTTTCCGATATCGTAAAATCGCTTATTAAAAAAGGCGAGAGTATATCGAACGGCGGCTCTCAGTCGCTTAAGGAGTGCGGCGTTTTTGATATAATTAAAAACGGCGACTATGATTTTATAGACCGTACGGGGCTTGAGGGCGAGGCTGTGCGCGAAGCGTATATCAGAGCTTTCGGCTGCGATACATATTTCTGCTCGTCAAATGCCGTAACCGAGCGCGGAGAGCTGTACAACGTCGACGGAAATTCAAACCGCGTTGCGTGTATCGTTTACGGACCGCGCCAGGTTGTTATGGTTGTGGGTAAAAATAAGATTGTCCCCGACATCAACGCCGCTATTAAGCGCGTAAAGGAAAAAGCCGCGCCGCCGAATTGCGAGCGACTTAATCTTGCAAACCCGTGTACGAAACTCGGCTCGTGCGTTTCGCTCAAGCTCGACGACCCATATATGTGCGACGGCTGCGCTCTCGACAGCAGAATATGCTGTAACTATGTAGTAACTGCAAAACAGCGCCATAAGGACAGAATTAAAGTAATCATCGTTAACGAGGATTTAGGCTATTAAAAAAAGCAGGCATTGCCTGCTTTTTATATTAAATCACTTAATTTCTTAGAATTAAAGAAATCATATA
>CAMPAT010000004.1 GCA_946633275.1 uncultured Clostridia bacterium | reverse complement strand
AAAATTCCAGCTTGCGCCGTGCCAAAGACCCGTGAGCGCCCATACGATAAACAGATTAAGTATCTGGCGAGCTTTACCCTTACGGTTTCCGCCGAGCGGAATATACACATACTCCTTAAAGAAGGAGCTGAGCGAGATATGCCATCTGCGCCAGAATTCTGTAATGCTCTTCGACTGATAAGGATAGACGAAGTTTTCATTAAATCTGAAGCCGAACATCCTGCCGAGTCCGATTGCCATATCGGAATATCCCGAAAAATCAAAGTAAATCTGGAGCGTAAAAGCAATAATTCCAAGCCAGGCTGTAGCTGTAGTGATACCTGAGGTATTGCCGGCAATCTCCGTAAACATTTCGCCTACAGTATTAGCGATGAGAACTTTCTTCGACAGTCCGAGCATAAAGCGCTTAATACCGTATGCAAAATCGTCAACCGTTATTGTACGCGAATTAAGTTCGCGCGCAACAGTTTTGTACTGAACAATAGGACCTGCAATAAGCTGGGGAAACATAGAGACATACGCGCCGAAGGTAATGATATTATGCTGCGCGTCTACCCTGCCGCGATAAACGTCAATCGAATATGAAAGAGTCTGGAAGGTATAAAACGAAATACCTATCGGCAAGGTCAGCTCAAGGTTATTAAGACTTGTGCCGAAAAGGCTGTTAACAGTATCGATAAAGAAATCGGAATACTTGAAAAAGCCGAGGAGTCCGAGGTTCACACAAACAGAGCAGAGCAAAGATAACTTTGCTCCGAGCTCTTTACCCCTCTTACGGGAATATTCAATTAACCGACCCATTGAGTAGTCAAGCACAGTCGAAAATAACATTAACAATATGTACGAAGGCTTGTCCCATCCGTAAAACACGAGAGAAACGGCAAACAAAATGAAATTGCGCCAGTTCTTAGGTGATATGAAATACAGAAGCAGTACAATGGGTAAAAATCTGAATAAGAATAAAATACTGCTAAAAATCATTTAAATTTATTTAAGCGCTTTCTTAAGTGCGTTTACTGCCTTTTTATTAGATGAAGTATCGAGCATTACGATATAAACGTATTTGCCCTTAACGCCGATTTTCGCGTTCTTGAAGAGCTTTTTGCCTGTTGATGAAAGATAATTCTTCATTGACGACTCTTCATTGCTCTTAAACTTAACAAGCTGAGACTTAACCTTATTTACGTTGTTCTTATTCTTAACTTCGGCAACGAAGATAAGATACTCTGATTTCGCGTTCTTCTTACCTGTTGTTTTTGAAGCTGCATAGTAGCTCTTAAGGTCAGAAGTTTTAACGCCCATAATTCTCTTCTTGCCCTTGATTACGTTCTTATTAGTAAGCGGGAACTTCTTGCCGTAAGCTTTTTTAACCGCGGTATAAGCAGTCTGGGGCTTTGAAGCGGCTTCAAAGCTCGTTGTGGTAAGCGTAAGCGCAGAAAATGCAGTAATGAGCGCGAGAATGAAGCTTATTACCTTAACGTATGAATTATTCTTAGTAAGTGTCATGATTTAATCTCCTCTTATCTGTTAGCTTTGGCGTATTTAATCATCTGCTGTGCAAAAAGCTTCGTCGCTTTTGTATTCCAATGACAACCGTCGCCGCCGTTATATT
Organism: uncultured Clostridia bacterium; assembly: GCA_946633275.1. Taxonomy (GTDB): domain Bacteria; phylum Bacillota; class Clostridia; order Oscillospirales; family Acutalibacteraceae; genus Eubacterium_R. The sequence goes on along the minus strand of CAMPAT010000004.1, from coordinate 10,417 downwards.
TCTTAGCTAAATAACCGTTCTTATCCTTATACGGTGCTGTAAAGTCGTAATACTTTACGCCATTTGTAAGAGCCATCTTTTTAGCTGCTGCATTAAAGCTGTTAATACGTTTTTTCTTCGGGATAGTTTTGCCGCTGTTCTTCGTCGTGGGCGATACGGGAAGAATTACGATTTCTACGCCCTTGCAAGCGTCCTTAATATCCTCAATAGCGTATTCGTAGTACTCGATAATTCCCTTATTTCCCTTATATGCGGCTTCATTCATACCGAACATAATGAATACTCTGTCCGGCTTATAGCTGATTACCTTTTCAACGCCGGTAACAGTTGATTTGCCGACTTTAAAGTAATTCTTCTCGTAAAAAGTGTATGTACCCATACCGATTTTGACTACATAGTTAGCGCCGGGGATTGCCTTATACGCCTTAACCCCCTCCATAATCGAATCGCCTACAAATACAGTCTTCTTCGCCTTAATCCATACTGCGTTTGACGGTCTGCTGTAAACGAACTGATTATTTATCTTACGCGCTGCTTTTACCTGGTAGTAATAAGCCTTATGTACCGCAGCTTTCTTATCTGTGTAAGAAGTAGCCTTGCCATCTGTGTTAGCAATCCAGGTAAAGCCCGAATATTTATTAGTCGAACGGTAAATCGAATATCTCGCTGCGTACTTAACACTCTTCCATGTTACAACGGGCTTTGACGTAAGATTACAGTAGCCGCTTGCAGCAGGCTTCGCGATAGCGTCCTTTGTAGAAGCGGTAACCTTTTCGCTGTATATGCCGTAATAATTCTTGCCTTCAATATCAGTATAGGCTCTGATTACAATATCGCATTTGCTGGAATACATCAGACCTATAATCCTGTGCTGAAGCACGTTTGGCTTGAAGTAATAATTTGCCCACTTATTATGGTCTGTATCATGGACGCACATATGATATCCCGTTGCACCGCTGACGCTGTTCCATTGAACGGTAATTGCATTCATCTCCGTAGAAATCATTTTTGCGCCTTTAACCTGCGACGGAGCAATATAGAAGTTCGCTGTAACGTCACCCTTATAATCGTTAAGTCCGCTTACCGTAGCAGTAGCTTTACCGATTTTTACATTGTCTGAAAAAGCAACTTTATAATCAACGTCGCGTACAAGCTGAATTGCTGCTTCTCCGTCATTATACTTAACACTGACGTCAGGGGTAAGCTTGTCCCCCGTGTAATGCATAATACTCTGCGAAAGCTCAATTACACAATTTTTATCAGTAAGCTCTGCCGCATCCGGATTGTCATTTGCAAAAGCGAAAATTCCGCCCGTGATGCAAGTCAGCACAAGAACTACAGAAAAAATAATAGCAAGTTTTCTCTTCATAGCAGCCTCCTTTTAATTTATTATATTATATTATTAATACTATGCTGAGTCAATTAAATGAACGGTTAAATTTTATGACAATATTGTAACCTATATTTTGTTACATTTAGATAAAAAACGCGCAAGTTTTTAAACAAATGTTGTGGTAACCCTTGTAATTTGTTTAGAATTAGTTTATAATTATCTATGACTAAATGCTTATAAATTAAGGAGGAAAAATTTATGGCAAAAAAGACAGTATTTCTTACCGGCGGAACCGGCAATATGGGCTGGGCTGCTGTGCAGGAAATAATCAAACATCCTAATGAGATTAATCTCAAGCTTCTCGCAAGAAAGAGCCCGAGAAATGAAGAAAAGCTCAAGGACCTTATGGCTAAGCCTAACGTTCAGATTGTATGGGGCGATTTCACTAATTATGACTCAATTCTTGAAGGCGTAACAGGCTCTGACTACGTTCTTCACATAGGCGGTATGGTTTCCCCTGCTGCAGACTGGAAGCCTTATCTTACACAGAAAACTAACATCGGCGCTGCTGAGAACATCTGCAAGGCAGTTCTTGCTCAGCCTGACCCTGACGCTGTTAAGGTTTGTTACATAGGTACTGTCGCTGAGACAGGCGGAAGAAACTATCCTATCCATTGGGGACGCTGCGGCGACCCGATTAAGGTTTCTATCTACGACCACTACGCAGTATCTAAGGTTGTTGCTGAGCGCACCTTCGTTGAAAGCGGTATTAAGAACTGGGTAGTTATGCGCCAGTCAGGTATCCTTTATCCTGATATCCTCAAGAATATGGACCCGATTATGTTCCACGTTCCGATTAACGGCGTGCTTGAGTGGTGTACTGTTGAGGATTCAGGCAGACTTATGTGCAACCTCGTACTTGAAGACGCAGCAGGCAACCTCGGCTCTGATTTCTGGAACCACTACTTCAACATCGGCTCAGGTAAAGAATACAGACTTTCTAACTACGAATTCGAGCAGCTCCTTCTCGGCACGCTCGGACTTGCAGGACCCGAAAAGCTCTTTGACGCTAACTGGTTCATCACTAAGAACTTCCACGGTCAGTTCTACGCAGACGGTGACAAGCTTGAAGAATTCCTTCACTTCCGTGAGAATCTTCCTGTCAAGGATTACTTTGACAGACTCGCAAACCAGGTTGAGTTCTACTTCCGAATTCCTCGCTATCTTCCTAAATCAGCAGTTGCAGCTGCAGCTAAGCCGTTTATGAAGAAGCTTGCAATGACTAAAGACTTCGGCACTCTTGACTGGGTTAAGACTGAAAATCCTGAGAGAATATCAGCTTACTACGGCTCAATTGAAGAATATAATCAGATTCCTAAGAGCTGGGATGAATTTGAAATCCGTCAGTTCAATAAGGACCAGAGCGACGCTGATAATTACAAGCTTGACCACGGTTATGACGAGAGCAAGCCTGAATCAGAGCTTGATATCGAAGATATGAAGCAGGCTGCTAAGTTCCGCGGCGGCGAATGTCTCAGCACTAAGATGAAGAAAGGCGACCTTTCCACGAAGCTTAAATGGAAGTGCGGTTACTGCGGCGCTGAGTTCGAAGCTTCGCCAAACCTCATCCTCCTTGGCGGTCATTGGTGCCCCGAGTGCTACGTTCCTCAGAAGGCGTGGGATTACGACAACATCGCAAAGACAAATCCGTTCTTTGCTCAGGTTTGGTATCCGAGCCACAGAGAAGACGAATGCAACGTTTACAAGTTCGACGACCTCTTCCAGGTTGACGGCGTAAGATGGGACGACATCAAGAGATAAAATAACAATAAAAAGCCTTGTTTTTACAAGGCTTTTTATTTTGCTTTATAATCGGTTTCTGCAATCTGCAGAAGCTTTTCTTTATTATTAAGAGGTGGTTCGCCCGATACTTCATTAATCAGTTTATCGAGCTCATCAGCAATTTCGCGTCCCTCAAATCCGATTTTAATAAGGTCGCTTCCGTCAACTGCAAGGTCGCTGATTTTATACGGCTCGCCGCTGTTAATAATCTCAACAGTCTGCTTTTTAATCCGTCTCAGCGTTTCAATCTCATGCTCAGACAGTTCAAAGTTATGGCTGCTCAAATCTGCAATTTTAAAATCAATATAATCGAGCGTCATATCCTCCCCGAGAGTGCGCAGCCACTTCTTAATATTCGACGGTTTCGGCGTGATATATAAATCGTGGTATTTGATTAGAGTCAGAACTTTATTCTTCACTAAATTGCTCGCGTGAAGGCGCTCAAGGATATCTCTCGCTTTTTCCTCGCTGATAGCGGGATGACCTTTAAAATGGTCCTGTCCCTTATTGTCAGTCGTTTTGCAAAACGGCTTTCCGATATCGTGGAAAAGCATTGCAAGGCGCATATAGTCTCTGCTGTCAACAATTGCGGTTGATTTGACAATATGAGTATATACATCGTAAATATGCCACTTGCTGTTTTGCGGAAAGTCGAAGCAAGGCTCAAGTTCAGGAATAATAACGGCAAACACCTCGCGGTACTTAAGCAAAATACTTTCGCAATAATCGCCCGTAATGAGCTTTACGAGTTCCGAATATACTCTTTCACCGGCAATATTAAGGAGAAGAGATTTGTTATCAAGTATCGCCTGAGACGTTTTCTCTTCAATATCAAATCCCAGGACTGAAGCAAAGCGAAGTGCACGCATAATACGGAGCGCGTCTTCTCTGAATCTTTTGTCAGCGTCTCCGACAGTACGAATTATCTTATTTTCTATATCAGCAATTCCGCCGAATTCGTCGATTACACCCTTCTCTTCGTTATACGCGAGCGCATTAACGGTAAAATCTCTGCGAGCTAAATCCTCCCTGAGACTTTTAATATACCTTACATTATCGGGATGGCGGTTGTCGAGGTATTCTCCGTCGGTTCTGAATGTTGTAATTTCATACGACTCACGGTCAATTACGGCAGTAATCGTTCCGTGCTTTATGCCTGTTTCATAATAGTCAATACTGATTTCGTCAAGAGCCTTTTCGACCTCATCGGGCGTAGCGGACGTCGTAATATCAACATCTCCTGATTTTCTACCCATAATGCCGTCACGCACAAAACCGCCGACGGCATACGCTTCGTAGCCTGCAGCGTTTAATAGAGTGATTATTCTTTTTGCGTTTTCAGGTAAGTTCATAATAATTTCCAAAGCTCTTTTTTATTATTCTAACACAGAATTGCAAATAATACAAATGGTGAATTTATGAACGCATTTAACTCGTATCTCGGAGTATTCCTTCTTGGCGGTAACGCATACTGTCTTATAGAATTATTATATCGCGCGAGAACGCATTACAGTATGTTTTTCTGCGCAGGATTCGCAGTATTAATAATGTACTATATTTACTCAAACAACCGTATTTCTCCATTTATCTTCGCATTAATCGGGGCGGCGGTTATAACGCTGCTTGAACTAATTTTCGGTATAATTTTCAATCTGTATTTAAATATGGGAGTCTGGGATTATTCTTCTGTACCGCTTAACGTTCTCGGTCAAATCTGCCTGCCGTTTTCTGCGATATGGTACGTATTTTCTCTAATTCTTTACTATGTATTCAAATTAACGGGGAGAGCATAAGCTCTCCCCTTTTAATCTTGTAAATACAGCTTTACCAAATTCTTTTCGTTATACTTTTCAAGCTCGCTTACAGCCTGCTTGATTTCGTCCTCTGTCATCGCAGGGTGCTCCTCGGGATAATCCCACACCGTAAACGGATTTTCTTTTGTACAAAGCATTTTGCCGTCAACGAGTATCCAGGGATATGTGAGGATTTTACGCTTATTCTTAACATAGATAAGCGTACCTTTTGAGCCGTTTGAGATATTTTTGAAAAACACAAGCCCCTTAGCCTGTTTCATAAGTATTCTTATCTGCTGGTCAAAAGGCATACGGTTAAACTGCCGTTTGTTTATAAGCGGCAATATTATTATACCAAGCAGTATTACAGCGACTACCGCTGCAGAAATGCCGACAAGTGCTGCTGATGACATTATGCTTCAACTCCAAGCGTAATAATTTCAAACGGGCTGTATTCAATAACGTCTGTTTCGTCGATAACCTCTTCAAGCATATTGAGGATTTTAACAGGCTTATCGAGCATAATAATCCCTCTGTTTCCGCTCTGCTCAGAGAGACGAATAACGTTCATTGTGCCGTCTTCGCTGCGTTTTGCAGCCTGAAGGTAAAGCGGCTCAAAAGTGGGATACTTCCACTCTGCATCGCTCTTAACGAGAGGAACGTTATACTGAAGCGCAATATCATTAATGCCGGCGTTAACAGCGTCGCCCTTATGGGGCAAAATCATATAACAGAAGTTATGATGCCCCAAATCAGAAGTTACGTCAGGTCTTTCCGTTGCGCGAAGAAGCGAGAGCGACATCTTGCTCTTATCAAATCCTACACCGTATTTTGAATCGTTAATAAGAGCAACGCCGCCAAAGGCTTCGGCAATCGAACACCATTTATGATGACAAGTTTCAAACCGTGCCTGCTGCCAGGAAGTATTCTTATGCGTTTCGCGCTCAATATAGCCTGCAGAGGTGTCGCAGAGCGCTTTTCTCGTAAGAATATTACAATCAAACAGCGACTTTGCGAGCTTATGGCTCTCGTGCCAGTCGACAATATTTTCAACCTCGATTCCCCTGCTTCTGCGGAAAAGACGAATCAGCATTGTCCATCTTGATTTTTCAGTCGCAAGGACAGTTTTAAACGTTGCGCTTTCGCTGTCGGACTCGCATAGTGCAAGAGGTTCTTCTACATTAATATCAATCTCTTTTTCGCTGTAGTTCGGGAGAATGTCCCAAGCGTCGTAGTTACCCGGTCTGTCGTCGTAAATGCGCAGCTTATTAAAATCGCCATTTACCCATTCTCTGCCGAGCTCCTTATCGTAAAGAGAAGCGATTGAGCCGTCATCGTTAAACGAAACGGAGTAATACTGAGTTACGGCGTCCTTACCGCTGACAGCAATCCAGGAGGCGTTGCCTTTTGACGCTCTGAGCGACTTTGCGCTCATTGGGGCAATATCGGGAACAAGCCAGTTTCCGCGCTTATTGCAGCGTGTTGCTGTACCCTTCTTATTTTCAACAAACGTCAGCGCGTCGCGCTTAATATTAAGTGAATTAAAGTATTTTGAGCCCGTACCTATGATATTATCGAGTTCCTTTTCAATCTCGGCATAATCAGACATTGCGTCCTCATATACGGGATGAATATGAGAGCCGGGAAGAATATCGTGAAACTGATTAACAAGGAACTTTTTATAAAGCGTAGTAAGCTTATCGTGGTTGTCCTCGCCGCGCATAACAGACTGTATTTCTGCCTCACGGAATTTGAATTCAAGGCGGCGGTTCGCCTTTTTCATCTCTGCTTTAGTTGTGAACGTACCGCGGTGCATTTCAAGATAAAGCTCGCCGTCCCACGTTTCAAGATTATTATTATTCGCAAGATTTTTCTCAAGAAACTCAGCGCCGCCCATATGCTCGCACTTCGGCATAATGCTTACCTTATCAAAACGGTGCATTAATTCAATCATTTCCTCAGTACAGCCTGAGCCTCCGTCGCCGTAGCCAAACATATTCATAGTCTGACCGCCGAGGTCCTTATCAATATACGCTTCCCAGTTATCCTGAATCTGAGAAGGATAATTCCAGGTTATAAAGTGAGTCGGCGGAACGCACGCAAGGACTTGAGTACCGTCAATTCCGCGCCAGATGAAGTTATTATGCGGAAAACGGTTCGTATCATTCCATGTAGACATCTTATTTGATACAAAATAATCTACGCCGCTTTTCTTAAGAATCTGAGGCATAATCCAGCTATTGCCGAAAACATCGGGCAGCCACGCATTATTAACCGTCCTGCCGAACATACGCTTATATGTAAGCTGTCCGTAAAGGCATTGACGAATCAGCGACTCTGCCGAAGGAATATTGCAATCAGGCTCGACATACATAGCGCCGACAGGTTCAAACTGACCGCGCTCAACCTTTTCTTTAAGCTCTTCAAACACCTCGGGATAGTACTTCTCAAGTGTTTCATAAACATACGGCTGAGTGTGGGTGAACTTAAAATCGGGATATCTGTCCATCAGGCGAAGCTGGATAAGAACAGTTCTCAAATTCTTCTGTACTGCGTGAATTCTGCGCCAGTAATATGCGATATCAAGGTGCGAATGCGCGATAAGCGCAACGTCTCCGGCGCCCTTATAAGTATCGTTAGCGTAAATAACGCTGTCCATATATTCCTTCGCTTCCTTAACGCCGCAAAGCTCCTCACCGTCAAAATCGATAAAATTCATACAGTTATTAAGCTCGCGCTTAAGAAAAGCACGGTAATCTTCATTAAATGTCTCCGACTGCGAAATATCGAGAAACAGCTCAAAATCCCAGACTAAATCCTGCACCTCGTGATTAACGGTGCAAATATATGCGCCCTCAAAAATCTGACGGCAGCCGCGTACTGCGAGGGATTCAGGATTACGCTCATCGTCAGGCTTTGAGCGGTTATAACCCATCATCTCAAAATGAAGCGTTTCACTATCGTCAACGTAAGGCGAAATTAGCATTCTTTCACGGTTCGGGTCTACGCCGCCGATATATTTCCCGTTAATCTTAACGCAGATTTCGGCAGCAGTTTTCAGCGAAAACCAAAGCTCCTTGCCCTGCAAATGCTCGGGAATACTTACATCTGCTTTAAAAAACGCGGTACCGTCGGGAGTGAAGTACATATCGCCCTTCTTAAGCGGTCTGTAATCGTCAGAATAGTATTCAAACTCCATTTCGCTGACCTGGCGTGCGTCACGAATAAGGAGATTTTCAATCTCCCATTTTTCGCTGTATATATGGCGCTTAAGCCACGCAAATCGCATAGCAGTCCATTCTTCAGGACGCAAAGAACGTCGTTCAACCTTAATATGTGCCACTTCGTTCCCTCCTTACACGTCCTGGAAATAAGGTTTTTTGCGCACGGCTATAACCTTAATATCCTTCTTCAAATCAGCTTTAATCTGCTGTTCAATCCAATCGCAGCAGCGATTTAAAATCATACATTTTGAGCACTCGCCTCTGAAAATGAGAGTGAGCTCTTTATCTGACAGATTATCAAATTCTGCCCATCCGCCGTCGCCCTGAAGCTTCGGCTGGATTACTGTTTCAATATAGCTTTGTACAGTCATATATTATACCTACGAGTTAATAATTTCACCTATTACGTTTCTGATATCGTCAAGACGCGATTTTGCATTTTCTTTCGACGGGTCGACAATAGAATAGTAAACCTTAATCTTCGGCTCCGTACCGCTCGGGCGTACTGCCATCCATGAGCCGTCGCTGAAGATATACTTAAGCACATTTTCCTTAGGCAAGTCACGAATACCTACGCTGAAATCGATAATTTCGCTGATATCGGGAAGGAGAGCCGTTCCCTTTTCCCTGAATTCAACCATAAGAGACTGAATCTTCTCTGCACCGTCCTTGCCCTTGAGCACGAACGAATCGAGATAATCGAGATAATAGCCGAATTCTGAATAAATCTCGTTTAGTCCGTCAACGAGCGTTTTGCCCTGAGCCTTATACCATGCTGCCATCTGACAGATGAGCATTGATGATACGACAGCGTCCTTGTCGCGCGCGTGAGTACCTACAAGATAGCCGTAGCTCTCCTCGTATCCGATAACAAACTGTCTGTCGCCCGAAGCCTCGTACTTATTAATTTTATCGCCGATATACTTAAAGCCCGTAAGCGTTTCGTCAACGTTTACGCCGAAGCTGCGTCCGATATTTGCGCCGAGTTCGGAAGTAACGATTGTTTTAACAAGCATTGAGCCTTCATTAAGCTCAGCCTTATGCATTTCACAGATAAACTTAACGAGAAGCGCTCCCGTCTGATTACCCGTAAAGAGGACGAAGTCGTCTCCGTCTCTGACTGCAATTCCTACTCTGTCGCAATCGGGGTCTGTACCGAGCACAAGGTCTGCGCCGATTTTCTTAGCTTCTTCAATAGCAAGAGTGAGCGCCGCTCTGTCCTCAGGATTAGGCGACTTAACAGTCGGGAAATGTCCGTCGGGAGTTCTCTGCGACTCAAGGACTGTAACATCGAGAGTATCGAGAACACGCGTAACAGGTACGAGTCCCGTACCGTGAAGCGGAGTATAAACTATCTTAATATCGCTTGGTTCTTCGTAAACAGACTGCTTTTTAACTGCACTTATGAACGCGTCAAGCTCCTTTTCATAAATCGGAACAATAGTACCGTCAGTAATATACTCGTCGGCAGTCTTAACACCGTCAAATACTGCCTTGTAATCGTCAATAGCATTTATATATCTGAGCGCCTCAGAGGCGTCCTCGGTGCAAAGCTGACAGCCTGTACTGTCGTACGCTTTATAACCGTTATACTCCTTCGGATTATGCGAGGCAGTAATCATAACGCCTGCGTTACATTTAAGCTCGCGAACCGTAAACGAAAGCACGGGAACGGGTACAATAGTATGATAAGCGTAAACCTTTATCCCCTGCGAAGCAAACACACGCGCCGCTTCCCATAAAAAGTCCTTTGAATTAAGCCTGCTGTCGCACGCAATTGCAACCGACAGCTCGCCGTCATTATTCGCCTTAATGAAATCCGCAAGTCCTTTCGTTGCTCTGCCGACTGTGTAGCGGTTCATTCTGTTTGAGCCTGCACCCATAACGCCGCGCAGACCGCCTGTGCCGAAGGCTAAGTCCTTATAAAATCTGTCTTCGACTTCCTTATCATCGGTTACTGCTTCAAGTTCTGCTTTTGTGTTCTCGTCAAATGTGCACCAAAGCTTATATTTCTCCATATAATCCAATAAAATCACCTCTTACAGTTCAATTTCTATTATCTCTCCGTCTGAGCGAGTTACAAACAGAGTTTCGTTATCCTCAGACAACTCCCAGGCAGTACAACTTCTGCAGGAATCAAAAAAAGGATTATCGCAAACAGGCGCGTCGCCCATATTAGTATATGTAAAGCCCGCCCACCACTCCATATATCAAACGGCGTCAGC
>CAMPAT010000003.1 GCA_946633275.1 uncultured Clostridia bacterium | reverse complement strand
GGGCGAAGCCTCAAAACGCGGTGCGCGTTGTGCGCGCGTTTTGAAGCAGGTACTTTCTGTTAGCACAATCCCATCGGGGTTTCCAAAGGGGTCTGCGACCGAAGTGGAGCCTTACCCCTTTGGTTGCTTTCTTGGGTTACCGTTCTTTCGCAACTCGAAAGAATGGTAACAAATCATAGGACTCCATTCCGTTTTTATATAACTTAAGCATTATTCGCAAACATAATTAATAATTTATAATTCATCATTCATAATTTAAAAATCCCCGACATATGTCGGGGATTTTTTTACATAAACGACGTTACGGCGTCGATTACGTCCGTAATTTTATTTGCTGTTTTTTTGATAGTTTTTTTGGTAGAATTTGCTGTTTCGTTTTTCTTCGCGCCTGCCATCATCGTTACTGCCGAGCAGACTGCAAGCACGCCGCCGACGCCCTTCATAATATTTCGCGTTGTATTCATTTTCATAAAAAAATACCTCCTTCACATAAAATAATGCCTTTCGGCAATAATATTATTTGCATACGGAGGTATAATAATATTGAAAAATTTTTGAAATCAAAGCTGTTTTATAGCCTGTCCTTTAATTCCGAGCAGAAAGCTGCTGAATTCATTTCCATACGCTTTTCCGTCGGGAAACAGCTCAAGAAGCGGGATGAGCACAAAGCGGCGCTCATTAAACCGAGGGTGCGGTACGGTAAGATTTTCCGTATCGATTTTTTTATTTTCCGCGAGGATGAGGTCGAGGTCGAGTACGCGCGGCCCGTTTTTTATAGTACGGACTCTGCCGAAGCCTGCTTCAATTCCGAGGCATACGCCGAGAATTTCTTTTGGCTCAAGGTCGCTCTCAATCTCAATACAGGCGTTATAAAAGCTGTCCTGCTCAGCGTAGCCGACAGGCTCCGTTTCATAAAGTGAGGACTTACGAAGTACCTTTGTTTTCGGCACTAAGTCAAACGCGCCGACTGCTTCTTCAATATTCTTTTTTCTGTCGCCGATATTCGTTCCTAATCCGATAATATACTTCATAACTATTATTTCCTCGAGCGCGAAATTGATACAGCCATATATTCAAAATCGGCTTTTACGGGTGCTTCAGGCTTCTTAAGCGTTATATCAACACGCTGAATTACCTCAAATTCGTCTAAAACGGCGTCTGCGACGGTCTGAGCAGCTTTTTCAATAAGGTCAAAGCTCTCTGCCGTAAACACTCTGTTAATCACTTTTACAACCTTTGCATAGCTAATCGTATCATTTAAATCATCGGTGCAGCAGGCTCTTTCAAGATTGAGATAATAGTCGAGGTCAATAAAAAAATTCTGCCCGTTTTCCTTTTCTTCCGGATTAACGCCGTGGTAAGCAAATATTTTAAGGTTTTTAATTGTAATCTTATCCATTATCGCCTCTCCTTTGTTTTTTAAGCGCGCACGCCATAAGAATTCCTTGCTTTTCATTTTTAACATCATGCAGACGGATAATGTCCACACCGCCGAAAATTGCAACCGCGTCTGCGGAAATATTTCCGTAAATCCGCTCGACAGGGTCGGGCTGAGCTGAGCCTTCTCCGATAACGCGCTTCCTGCTAACTCCGAGAAGGATCGGATAACGCGCGAGCTTGTAAAGCTCAATATTCGCAATAAGCTGCAAGTTCTGCTCGTACGTTTTGCCGAAGCCGATACCCATATCAAAGCAGATTTGCTCTTCTTTTATACCGAATTCGGCGCATTTTTCCGCCATATTTTCAAAAAACGCCTTGACCTCTTCAACAGATCCTGCGCCGTTGTGCATAATAACCCAACCTGCGCCGCTGTCCTTAATCAGCTGCGCCATATCAGTATTCCAGCTGCCGCTGACGTCGTTAATGATGTCTGCGCCGTTTTTAAGCGCAAAATCAGCTACTTCGGGATAATACGTATCTACTGATATAATACAGTCGCTTTCGCCGCGCAGAGCCGTCAGAACGCCGTTGAGGCGCTCAATTTCCTCCGTCGGACTTATCTGAGTATATCCGGGACGGGTTGACTGCGCCCCGAGGTCAATAATATCTGTGCCGTCGAAGATAAGCTCTTTTGCAAATCTGACGGCGCTTTCTTTTTCATAATGCTCGCCGCCGTCTGAAAATGAATCGGGCGTAATATTTACGATACCCATAATCAGCGGACGGTCGTCTTTTAAAATACTTTTAAAGTTAAATATCATAATTAATTCTTAACGCACAGGCAATAGTAATTATTTTGTCAGGAGCGATAAAACCTCTGCTCTCGTTCTCTGGTCAGTACGCATAATTCCGCGAAGCGCCGAGGTCTGAGTTTCGGCTCCAAAGGCACGAGCGCCGCGGATTGACATACACATATGCTCAGCCTCGATAATAACCGCAACGCCCTGCGGCGAAAGATTTTCATTAAGAAAATCGGCAATATCGTGCGTAAGGCGCTCCTGCACCTGAGGCTTCTTGGCAAAATTTTCCACTATTCTCGCGAGTTTTGAAAGACCTATAATCTTATTATCGCTCGGAATATATGCGATATGTGCCTTGCCGACGAAGGGAAGCAGATGGTGCTCGCACATCGACGAAAACGGAATATCGCGAACGATTACCATCTCGTCATTTGACTTTTCGTCAAACATCTTAAGGTGACGCTTCGGGTCCTCGTCAAGACCGCAGAACATCTCCTCATACATATTAGCAACTCTCTGCGGCGTCTCAACAAGTCCTGCGCGGTCAGGGTCCTCACCCACAGCAATTAAAATATCGCGGACAGCTTTTTTAATTATCTCTTTATTCTCATTTGAAATCATATTATCCTACTTTCCGAAATAGCCCTTTATTTCCTTAACACTACTTTGAGAAAGAACATTATCCTCATATGTAACTTCCGCGCTGTAAAGAGTAATGCTCATATTTGCCTTACAAAACACCATAAGTGCGTCCTTTCCGTTTTCAAAATTGCGCACGGTTATATTAGTAGACGCGGACTTGATAAAAAGTCTGAACAGCGAGTCGCAGTCATTAAAATTATCGGCGTTAAACAGCCTCGTAAGTGAATATAAAATAAGTTCATTTTCTGCGGAGTAATTTTTCTTTTCCTCTGAATAATATCTGATAAGATTTGACAACGTCTGAGAATCTATTTTCTGCTCACCCTCATTAAGATGAATAGTATATTTATTATCACCCTTGCCGCCTGTATATTTTATATCTGATGAAACGGGATAAATAAATGTTCCCAGCTTAGTCGCAAATGAATTAAAGGTTGTCGTATCAAATTCAGCATAATAATCAAGCTGGATACCGAGATACTCCGTAAGTTTAGTCTGCAGCGAGGCTCCGCCGCCGACGGAATAAATATCATAAAGACTCTTGCCGTCAATCTTCATATTCGGCGACAGGGAACAAACCTTATACGCCTTGCTGCTCTTATCCGCCTGAATCATAAATATAAAATTAATGCTCGTCTTATCTTCATCAGTCTGAAAAATGAGAAAATTAGTTTTTCCTTCAATTTCCGGCAAAATTTCTTCCTGCTCCACATTTTCCGTTACAGTTATTTCACCCTTGCCGAAGAATTCAGCTGCGGAAGAATAATGACGGGAAAGAATAACGAGAAATACAGACGTAAATATAACAATAAATACAAGCAGAATTCTAAGTATTCTCGCTTCCTTACTGCTCTTATATGCAGATTTCGGGATATAGATATCTCCCTTATATTTAAATAATTTCATATCATTCACCTGTAAAGTTTATTATATATTACATAGTTACAAATTTCAATCTATTTTATAACTGAATTACAATATATTCATACACTTAAAATATAGATGTTTTTAATTATTAAAATATTTTAAATATATATTGACTAAAATAATAATTTTTACTATAATAGAGAATGACGTTTTGTAATCAATTATTTTATATAAAGAAAGGTCATATATGGAAAATTTCACGGAAATTTGGAACGGTGTTTTAGCATACTGCAAGGAACGCACAACAGACACCGCATATCGGCTCTGGATTGAGTCTGCAAATATGACAGGTTTTGAGGACAACACCGCGCACATAATATTTTCAAATGAATTTAAGAAAAATACTGTTCTCGCTCAGTATGAAAATTTACTTAAAGAAGCGTTTGAAGCAGTTTGCGGTTTTCCCGTATCACTTTACTGCTACTCTCCTGAAATGCTGATTAACGAAGAGTCAAAGAAAATGATGAACATTACCGACCTTCGTAACGAAATTTACACCTTCAATAATTTTATCGTCGGTAATTCAAATAAATTCGCTTACACAGCAGCGAGGGCAATCGCGCTCGACCCGGGCGGTCAGATTAACCGCGAGAACGGAATAGCAAATTATAATCCGCTTTTTATCTACGGTAATTCAGGACTCGGAAAAACTCATCTTTTAAACGCGATTATTTACGAAGTTAAAAGAAATTATCCCGAGCTTAAAGTCGTTTACATAACGAGTGAAGAATTCATAAATGAATTTATGCAGGTTCTTTACAACAAAAAGACTGAAGAATTCCGCGAAAAATACAGAAATATCGACGTTTTTCTCGTCGATGATATTCAGTATATCGCAGGTAAGGAATCGACAGAATGGGAATTTTTCCATACCTTCAACGCTCTTGTTGACAACGGCAAGCAGGTTGTACTCACATCAGACCGTCCGCCGAAGGACATTAAATCAATTATTGACAGACTTCGCGGAAGATTTGAAAGCGGACTTATCGTCGATATTCAGAGCCCTGAATACGAAACAAGATGCGCAATAATAAAGCGTAAGGCTGAGCTGCTTAACTTTGAAATTCCCGAAAATGTAATAAATTATATTGCAGAGAGAATTAAATCAAATATCCGCCAGCTTGAAGGTATCACAAAGAAGCTTCACGCAATGTGCACCTACGGAGAAGAAAAGCCGACTATCGCGCTTGCTCAGACTGCAATTAAAGACGTGCTCAACGACGTTCAGCCCGTTCCTATTACAATCAACAGAATTGTTGACGAAGTAAGCAGAACAACGGGAATATCCGTCGAGGATATATACAGCAAGAAGCATACTGCAGATGTATCAAACGCGAGAAAGATGTGCTTTTACATTGTTCGTGAAGTTACGAACATAAGCTACGAGGAAATAGGCAAGGAATTTAACAGAAATCATTCTACAGTTATGTACAATGTAAATAACCTCGCCGATACGCTCAAGCAAAATTCGACTCTTAACTCACAGGTGCTTGATATTATCAATAATATTAAGGATTATCCGCAATAAAATTTTCAACATTTTTTTAGTTTTCAACAATTAAATTTTCAACACCTTATGTTTAAAACTGTTTTTTTAAACAACATCAACAATTTTTCAACATTTTTTATTTTTAATTGTTGATACTGAAAAAGGGACTATATACCGCTTTGAATAAGTTTTGAACATTTTGCACCGCTTATACTACTAAGACTAAGAGATAATAATATGATGATACGAATATCAGGAATATTGATAAAATCCGGGTATTCAGCACGGAAAGGATTGTTAAAATGAAATTTACCTGTAACACTAAAGAATTAGCCGTTGCCTGCAATAATGTTATGAGAGCAGTCAGCACAAAGGTTACTATTCCCACAATCGAGGGTATTCTTATGGAGTGCGGCTCAGATACGCTGAGTCTCACGGGATACGATTTTGAATTCGGAATTAATACAATACTGAGCGTTGATGTCGTTGAGGCAGGCGATATCGTAATTAACGCAAAAGTTTTCAGCGATATTGTTAACAAGCTCGCTGACGAATACGTAACGATTGAAACAAACGGAACCTCCGTTTCAATCGTAAGCGGCGCAGCGCAGTATAACATCACAGGCATTGACGCAAACGATTATCCTGAGCTTCCGTCAGTCAATAACGGCGAAAATCTCACATTTAATCAGAATGTATTTCATTCAATGGTTAATCAGACAATTTTTGCAGTTGCGGACAGCGAAAGCAGCAAGCCCGTTTACACAGGACTTAAATTTATTTTTAATAACGATACTTTTACAATGATTGGCGTTGACGGTTTCCGCCTCGCTATCAGAAAAGAGAAAAGCAGTTATATCGGCGAAGACCTTGAATTCATCGTACCGAAGAAAACAATAAGAGAGCTCATCAAGCTCCTCGACGGAGATGATGAAAAAGAGATTAATGCAAGCGTAGGTAAGAGACACATTGTATTTGAAATCGGTAATTATTCAATCATCAGCCGACTTCTCGACGGAGAATTCTTAGATTACAGAAGCGCGCTGCCGCAGGTTATTACAACAACAGTACTAATCAATACAAACGACGCGATTAACTGCATTCAGCGTACGCTGCCCGTAATTGAAAATAATCAGAAGAATCCTATCAGATGTATGTTTGACGGCGACCAGATGAGAGTTTCAACAGTATCAAGCCTCGGCAGATTTGTTGATTACACTCACGCCAACACATCAGGCGAAAGAGTTGAAATAGGCTTTAACTCAAAATTTATGCTCGACGCTCTTAACGCTTCTGACACAGACGAGGTAAGAATTGAGCTTGCAGGTCCCGTAAGTCCTGTTAAGATTATGCCTATTAACGGCGACAGCTTCCTCTTCTTAGTTCTCCCGATGAGGCTCAGAAATGAAAATTAATGTTAAAGTCAAAGAACATAAAAAAGAAGTTGTAAAGATTAATACAGATTTTATACAGCTTCAGTCGTTCTTAAAATTCAAAGGTATCAGCGAAACCGGCGGACAGGCAAAAGAATTCATACAGGACGGAATTATCCGCGTTAACGGCGAGGTTTGTACCGCAAGAGGTAAAAAACTGCGTGACGGCGACGTTGTGTCAGCGTTTTCAACGGATTATCAGATAGTAAATGAAAATAAATAGTATAAATATCACGAATTTTCGTAATATTGAAGATTTAACGGCTGTTTTTGATGATGTTAATATTATCTGGGGTGAGAATGCGCAAGGTAAAACCAATCTGATTGAAGCGCTGTATCTCTTCACGGGAGCAAAGAGCTTCCGCGGAGTGAGAGATAAGGAACTCGTCAAATTTAACTGCGATTATTCTAAGCTTACAGTTGATTTTACAAGCGGCGGACGTGAACAGAACGCGCAGCTTATTATCAAAGGCAGGCGCGAGGCAACGATTAACGGTATTAAAAAGCAGAGCGCAGTTTCACTCGGAGATGAAATTAAGGCAGTTATATTTTCGCCCGTTCATCTCAGTATGATTAAAGACGGACCTATCGAAAGGCGAAAATTCATCGACACAGCGCTTTGTCAGCTCAAAAGCGGATATAAAAATCTGCTCAGAGATTATAACCGCGCGCTTATGCAGCGTAACAATCTGCTTCGGGATATAATCAAACATCCCGAAATGGATTCTATGCTTTACATATGGAATAAAGAGCTTGCAAAAACAGGAGCAAAAATCGTCTATCAGCGGCTTAAATACATTGAGGCAATAACGCCTTTTGTTAAAGATATTTACAGCGGTATCAGCTCCGGCAAGGAAAAAATAGAAATAAAATATATAGGTTCCGCCGAAAAAGTCTGCGAAATAAGCGAGATTGAAAATAACATAATTTCACAGCTTGAACAAAATAAGGTTCAGGATATGCAGAATAAAACTACTTCGGCAGGCGCTCACCGCGACGATATTGACATAATGATTAATGGCAACTCAGCGCGCAAATACGGCTCGCAGGGGCAGCAGAGAAGCTGCGTTCTCGCGCTTAAGCTTGCGGAAGCGGCGCTCCTTGAACAGATGACGGGCGAAAAACCGATTGCTCTACTCGACGACGTGATGAGCGAGCTCGATGAAAAACGCCAGGATTATATTTTAAACAGAATTAAAGGTCTTCAGGTATTCATAACCTGCTGTGACAAGGAGCAGATACTGCGGCTTAAAAGCGGAAAGACCTTTAATATAGAAAACGGAAAAATTGTTTAAATCAATTAAGGAGTCCTATGATTTGTTACCATTCTTTCGAGTTGCGAAAGAACGGTACAGCGGGGTCCCCGAAATGCATAAGCATTTTGGGGAGAGGAGAAACACACGGAGCAGTCAATAACAAATCGCAAGCGATTTGTTTCGACTGAGTAGTGTGTTTGGACGAAAAGCAACCAAAGGGGTAAGGCTCCACTTCGGTCGCAGACCCCTTTGGAAACCCCGGGGGGTACGTGCTAACAGAAAGAATATGCTTCTCGGCGTACGCTGACGCACAACGCCTCGAGGACAGCACCCTCAAAACGCGGTGCGCGTTGTGCGCGCGTTTTGAAGAACTTAGGATGTTTTACGCACGAGCCAAAACGGGGGATTCTTAAGGGGGAATAAAGCGAAGCGTCCCTTCCCCCTTAAGCGTCTTTCTTGGCTCCACCGTTCTTTCTGCGTAAGAAAGAATGGTGGAAATAAATAAATAGAGGATAGATAATATTAATGTATTTACATTTAGGTGAAGACACGGTAATCACGGACAAGGGTATAATCGGTATATTTGATATGGATACCTCAACTGTCAACAAAGCGACGCGTGATTATCTCTCAAAAGCAGAAAAAGAAAAGAAAATTATTTACGTTAATTACGACTTACCAAAAAGCTTTATCGTTACAGATGAGGCTGTTTACGTAAGTCCGATAAATACAGGCACGCTTCATAAACGAAGCAAGTAATAAGGTAAATTAAGAATTATCGAAGGAGATAATTTATGGAAGAAAATAAAGTAACAAATTTAGAAGAGAAAGACATCGATACCGTCGTTACCGACGAATATTCAGGTAACAGTATTCAGGTACTTGAAGGACTTGAGGCAGTAAGAAAACGCCCCGGTATGTATATCGGCTCGACAGGTCCGAGAGGACTTCATCATCTCGTTTATGAGATTGTTGATAACTCTATCGACGAGGCGCTGGCAGGAATATGTACTCATATTGAAACGGAAATTCTCCCCGGCAATATCATTACTGTCCGCGATAACGGACGCGGTATTCCGACGGAAGTTAACGACAAAACGGGACTCCCTGCAGTAACTGTAGTACTTACTGTACTCCACGCAGGCGGTAAGTTCGGCGGCTCGGGATATAAAGTATCGGGCGGTCTTCACGGCGTAGGTTCATCTGTAGTTAACGCGCTCAGTGAATGGCTTGAGGTTGAGGTTACGCGCGGCGGACATATTTATGCACAGCGTTTTGAGCGCGGCGTTGCAGTAGATGACTTACATATCATCGGCGACGCTGACGAAAACGAGCACGGTACGTTCATCCGCTTTAAAGCAGACCCTGATATTTTCAGCGAAACTACGAAATACACCTTTGATATTCTCCAGCGCAGACTCAGAGAGCAGGCATTCCTTAACGCAGGTCTGTCAATCAGCCTCACCGACAAGCGCGAAAAATTTGACAGAAGCTCCGACGACGAATACGACGACGAGGAGCATACAAGCGTTTACTGCTATGAGGGCGGTATCCGCGAATTTGTCGATTATATCAACAAAAGCAGAGGACTCAATCCTATTCAGGAAGAAGTTATCCACATTTCGACAACTAAGGATGACAGAAGCGCCGAGGTTGCACTCGCTTACACCGACGGTTATACAGAAACTCTCCTGTCATTTGCAAATAATATTAATACTATCGACGGCGGTACTCACGAAACAGGCTTCAAGACGGCGCTTACAAGAGTATTTAACGACTACGGCAAGAAATTCGGAATACTCAAGGACGGCGACAAAAAATTCTCGGGCGAAGATGTCCGCGAAGGTATCACCGCAGTAATTTCCGTAAAGCTCACAGAAGCTCAGTTTGAAGGACAGACGAAGGGTAAGCTCGGTAATACAGACATTACGGGACTTGTGTCTTCGCTCGTTTACGACAAGCTGATGACATATTTTGAGGAACACCCACAGGTTGCAAAAACGCTCCTCAACAAGTCGCTTGAAGCTTCAAGAGCGCGTGAAGCAGCGAGAAAAGCGCGTGAAAATGCACGCCGCAAGTCGCCTCTTGAGAGCAACTCACTTCCCGGTAAGCTTGCTGACTGCACAAGCAACGACCCCTCAAAGTGCGAAATTTACATCGTCGAGGGTGACTCTGCAGGAGGCTCTGCAAAGGAAGGCAGAGACCGTGAGCATATGGCTATTCTTCCGCTCTGGGGTAAAATGCTCAACGTTGAAAAGGCAAGAGTAGATAAGGTTTATTCAAACGAAAAGCTCCTGCCCGTAGTTATGGCTCTCGGAACAGGTATCGGCGACGAATTTAATATCGAAAAACTCAGATATCACAAGATTATCATTATGGCGGATGCCGACGTCGACGGCGCGCATATCAGAACGCTCCTTCTGACTTTCTTCTTCCGCTATATGCCTCAGATTATTGAGCAGGGCTACGTTTATCTTGCTCAGCCGCCGCTCTTCAAAATCAGCAAGGGCAAAAAGAGCAGTTACGCTTTCTCAGACGAGGAGCGCGACGAACTGATTGAACAGTTTGAGGGTAACTGCGACATTCAGCGATACAAAGGTCTCGGTGAGATGGACCCCGAACAGCTCTGGGAAACGACAATGGACCCTGAATACAGGACCATGCTCAGAGTAACTGTTGAGGACGCACAGCGCGCAAGCGAAAACTTCTCTATCCTTATGGGTGATAACGTTGAGCCGCGCCGCGAATTCATCGAAAAGAATGCAAAATTCGTGCAGAATCTGGATGTATAATTATTGTTGAGCGAAGCGAGTAACCAAACAGCCTTCTTCTGACAAGGCAGGCAAAAAGGATAGGTGATTTAATGAACGAAGAAATACGTTATGATAATCAAAAAATCGTAGATGTTGAAATCAGCAGCGAAATTCGCAAGGCGTTTCTTGACTACTCAATGAGCGTTATTGTATCGCGTGCGCTGCCTGATGTGCGCGACGGACTTAAGCCCGTTCACAGACGCATACTCTACGCTATGTATAAGAATAATCTTTACCCGACAAGTCCATACAGAAAGTGCGCCACCACAGTCGGCGACGTGCTCGGTCACTATCATCCGCACGGCGACGCTTCTGTATATGACGCGATGGTAAGACTTGCTCAGACCTTCTCGATGAGACATATTCTCGTCGACGGTCACGGTAACTTCGGTTCAATCGACGGCGACCCGCCGGCTGCTTACCGTTATACCGAGAGCAGACTCAGCAAAACTGCGCTCAAAATGCTCGACGATATCAAAAAGGATACCGTTGACTGGGCGCCGAACTTCGACGACACGGAAAACGAGCCGACAGTACTTCCTGCAAGATTCCCGAACCTGCTCGTAAACGGTTCTTCAGGTATCGCAGTAGGTATGGCGACGAACATTCCGCCGCATAATATGCGCGAAGTTGTCGAGGGTATGTGCCATCTTATTGATAACCCCGAGGCTGAGCTCGAGGACCTTATGCAGTTTATCAAAGGTCCCGACTTCCCGACGGCAGGTATCATTATGGGCGCAAAGGGTATCCGCGAAGCATACGCAACGGGTCGCGGCAAAATTTACGTTCGCGCTCGCGCAGAAATTGTTGAAACCCGCGGAGACCGCTTCAAAATTGTCGTAACAGAAATTCCTTACGGCGTTAACAAGGCACGCCTTATCACGAGAATCGCAGACCTTGTTAAAGAGAAGAGACTTGAAGGCGTTGCTGATGTTCAGGACTATTCCGACAGACGCGGAATGCATATCGAAGTAACAGTTAAGCGCGACGCAAACGCGCAGGTTGTACTTAATAACCTTTACAAACTTACTGATATGCAGGTAACCTTCGGCACAATTCTCCTTGCACTCGACGACGGCGTTCCGAAGGTAATGAACCTTAAGGAAATTCTCGAAAAATATATTGTATTCCAGAGGGATATTATCCGCAGAAGAACTGAGTTTGACCTCAAAAAAGCTCAGGAGAGGGCGCATATCCTGGAAGGTCTTGCGAAGGCAATCGACATCGTAGACGACGTTATAGCAACAATCCGCGCCTGCAAGGGCGGACAGGCAGAGGCAAAGCAGGCTATCATGGACAAGTTCGGCTTTGACGACCCGCAGGCAAGCGCAATCGTAGCTTACCGTCTCGGACAGCTCGCAGGACTCGAGATTGAAAAAATACTTAACGAACTCGACGATTTACACGCGCGCATTAAGGATTACCTCGACATTCTCGCTCACAAGGCAAGAATCGACGAGATTATTAAAGAAGAATCGCGCGAAATCGCTGAAAAATTCGGCGACGAAAGACGTACGGAAATTTCCGCCTTCACGGGCGACGTTGACGACGAGGACTTAATCCCCGTTGAAGACTGTATCCTCACTCTCACCGAGCGCGGATATATGAAGCGCCAGACGGTCGACACCTATAAGGCGCAGAACCGCGGCGGCAAGGGCATTATGGGTATGTCGCGCCGCGAGGAAGACTACGCAAAGACTATGTTCACCTGCTCGACACACGACTTTGTGCTCATTTTCACCAACAAGGGCAAGGTGTTTAAGCTCAAGGGATATCAGATTCCCGAGGCTTCTCGTACGAGCAAGGGAATGAACGTTGTTAACCTTCTTCCGCTTGAGCAGGAGGAAACTGTTTCGGCTATGGTTAAGATTCCGAAAGAGGAAGACAGAGCTTATCTCTGCATGGTAACGCGAAACGGTATCATCAAGCGTACTGCAATCAATCAGTACGACCATATCAGAAAGAGCGGTATCATCGCAATCAATCTTGACGAGGGCGACGAGCTCTGCTGGGTTGACATTACTGACGGTGAGCGCGACCTCATCGTCGCTACGCACGACGGTATGGCAATCTGCTTCAAGGAGAGCGACGCAAGACTTATCGGCAGAACTGCGCGCGGCGTAAAAGCTATTCAGCTCAAGGACGGCGACTATGTCGTAGGCTTTGCTGTTTCAGTTGAAGGAACGCAGCTTCTCACCGTGAGCGAGACGGGCTACGGCAGAAAGAGCGAATTCTCAGACTACCGCGTTCAGTCGAGAGCAGGTAAAGGCCTCATTAACTACCGCACGGAGCAGTTCGGCAAGGTTGCTATGATTGCACCCGTTACTGATGAAAACGACGTAATTATGATTACGACTGACGGTATCGTCATTCGTACACACGCTGACCAGATTTCCGAAGTTAAGCGTCCCGGCAAGGGCGTAAAGGTTATGAGAGTTAACGACGGCGAACGTCTCGCAACGCTTTCTATAGTAGACAGATATGAGGAAGAGGAGCTCGACGAAACCGAGGAAACAGCAGAAAATGCTGAAGCTGTTGAGGCTGTTGACGTTACTGAAGCTGCAGGAGACGAAACACCTGCAGAAGAATAATCTTTACAGAATATTCACTAAGCATTAAAACCGTAACAATGATTAAAGGCTATTAATATAACCATAATAAGCAAAGAGGAGAATCATATTGGATAAGAATTACAATATTGATGATATTCTCTCGGAAGTAAAGAAAAGAAGAGAAGAACAGCAAAACGAAACGCTCGGCAAGACTGAAGAGCCTGCACCCGAGGCTACCGAAGAAACGGCGCAGCCCGTAACCGAGGAAACGCCGCAGGAGGAAGAGCCCGTTGTGCAGGAAGAACCGGAGGTAATATCCGAACCGGAACCTGAACCGAAGACGGAACCTGAACCGGAGGCTGAGCCGGAACCGATTGCCGAAGAAGCAGAAGCGGAAGCCGGAATGGTAAATATTATGGCGATAAGCGAGGAGGAAGAAATTCCGCCTTATGAAGAGCCGGAAGAGGAAGAAATCCCCGTAAGAGCGAAGAAAAAAATGTCGCCAAAGACGAAAAAGACCATTACGATTGCAGTAGCAGTCATACTCGTGCTCGTTATCGGCGCAGGAATTGCCGCATACGCGATTGCAAACAAGATGATTAACAACCTTGTTGACAACAACAAGGACAACACAGTCGCAACAACTGAAAGCGTATGGACAGGAATGGACACGCTCGTAGAAAGCTTCGACCCGATTGAAGAAACTGAAGCAACTGAGCTCGCGTCGCTGCAGGATATGATTAAGGACTGGTATTATAACGGCAAGCCCTGCAAATCATCACACGTGCTCAACGTTCTCCTCATAGGCGAGGACACACGCGGAAGCGAAATTCTCGACGAAGGCACGAGAGCCGACTCGGCAATTATCGTAAGCGTTAATATCGACACAAAGCAGATTACGCTGACCTCAATTCTCCGTGACGCCTGGGCATACTGGGAAACAGACAAGGGCAAAGCAGAAACGGGACAGTTCGGTAAAATCAACGGCGCAATGTCGACGGGCGACATAAACGCATATATCACCTGCCTTGAAAATCTTTACAAGATTTCAATCGATAATTATGCGATAGTTAACTTCGACTCTTTTGAGAGCATTGTTAACGAGCTCGGCGGCGTTACGCTTGAGCTCACAACTGCGGAGATTAACGAGATTAACAATCACCCGAAGCGATACGGCAACGTTGAAATTGAGCAGACGTTTGAGGGCAAGTCGGGTAAGCAGAAGCTTAACGGCAAGCAGGCGCTCGCATACTGCAGAATCAGAAAGCTCGATTCAGATAATATGAGAGCCGACAGGCAGAAAACCTGCCTTATTGAGATTTTCAACCAGACGAAGGACGCGAACACGGTAACGCTTCTTAAAGTAATCAACAAGCTTATCCCGTACGTAAAGACGAGTTTCGGCAAGAGCGAAATCGTCAAGATATCAAAGTATGCCTTCACTCAGGGCTGGCTCGATTTTGATATCTATATGCAGAACCTTCCCGAAGAAAACCTCAAGGGCGGCATCTACTACGGTCAATGGATTTGGCGACCCGATTATCCTGCAGACGCATCCAACCTGCAGTCGATAATCTACGGAAAGTCAAACATCACTCTTGCGCACATCAG
>CAMPAT010000002.1 GCA_946633275.1 uncultured Clostridia bacterium | reverse complement strand
GTACAATCACCATTACAAATCTCGGATCAATTTACCGCCCGTACAGAGGCGATTGCTGCCTCGTGGAGATTATTCCGCCGCAGGTTACCGCTATTGCTATTAACGCAGCGCAGCGCAGGCCTGTTGTAGTCAACAGAGACGGGAAAGAAGAAATTGAAATCGGAACCGTTATGCCGATTACGATTGCCATTGACCATAAGGCTGTCGACTACGGCGATATGGTACCTTTCATTCAGAAACTTGACGAGATTTTCGCAAATCCGTCAGTAATTCAGGAATGGAAATAAATAGAGATAAAGCAGTCTCGCCGAGACTGCTTTTTTGTTGAAAAATTTTTTTATTTGTATTATAATACTTATAATATTTAAAATTTGGAGGAACAGCTTTGAAATCTGTTAGCACAAAAGTAGCATTATCCCTATTGCTTGCGCTCGCTATGCTTATTCCTGCAGCAGTCACTCTTGCTCAGGACGAGGAGGAACAGGAACGCGTAATCCTCAGTACAGAGGAAATTACAGCAGGCGTCGAGGAGACTTTCAGCGTATATAACCTGATTTCAGATAAGGATAAAGAAGATAATTCCTATTCATACGAGTCCGGCAATACAGAAGTTGCAACTGTCGACGAAAATGGAACGGCAACCGCAGTTTCAGAAGGCGAAACAGTGATTATAGTATCGCGTGTTATTACTCAAACAGTCGACGAGGTTGAAACTAAGAGTACTCTTACCGCAGAGCTTAAGCTCGTTGTCGGCGCCGCTCCGAGTTCCGTTAAGCTCTGCGCTCATAATATTGCGCTCGGAGTTAATAATACTTATAAATTAAATCTTAGCCTGACAGGCTGTACGGCTTCAGGGTGCGTGTTTGAATCTACTGATGAAACCGTTGCCGCAGTTGATGAAAACGGCGCTGTAACGGCAAATAGCGCAGGCGAAGCTCAAATCACGGCGAAAACGTATAACGGCGTTACCGATACCTGCACGGTATACGTTACGAAAAAAGCACCGACAATTAAGATTACTACTAAGAATAATAAGCTTCAGCTCGGCGCAACTAATCATAAGATAAGCTATACCTTTAATTCTGAAGGACTCAGCAAAGCTGTCAAGTTTTATTCATCGAGAACTAACGTTGCAACTATTGACCAAAACGGCAAGCTCAGCGGTAAGCAGAAGGGATGGACAACCGTCACAATCTTCACTTCTTTTGACAATGTAAGAGCGTGGCAGGCGGTAAACGTTGTTGATGTTCCTCTCTCGCTTTCGCGGAATTCTTATCAGATTGCGCTTGATAATAGCAACGTTTCGCGTATGCAGTACGGAAAGTCAGTAAAAGGACGTCCGCTTGAAGCTTACATTATCGTTAACAAGAAGAAACCGAAGTATAAGAAAACTCTGTTCATTGATTTTGCGGTGCACGGATTTGAAGACAGCTACTACCGCGACGGTAAGAAGCTTGTTGAAGAAGCGAATAAGCTTATTCAGTATTTTGCTTACCATTCCGAGCTCCTCGGCAAGTACAGACTTATTATCGTACCCTGCGCTAATCCCGACGGTACAATCGCAGGCAATAATAATCTTCGCGCGTGCGGCTCTGCATACGGCAGATGTACGGCAAAGCATATTGATATGAACCGCGACTTCAGGAGCTTTAAAGCAGTCGAATCGCGCAAGCTGAGAGATTTTATTAAGAAGAGCAAACCGAGCGTTTATCTCAATATGCACGGCTGGCTTAATGAGTCTATGGGCAATGCAAAACTCTGTAAGCTGATTAATAAGCAGCAGGGCTTTTCGAAGCGTATTAACAGCTACGGCGACGCCTCAGGCTACGTTATCGGATGGGTTAACAGAAAGCTGCATATCCCTGCCGCGCTTGTCGAGTACCGCTCGCCAAAAGCAATCAGCACAACGAAAGATATTAATATGATTAAAGCAATCATTAAAACGTATAAATAATCTGACAAATTAGATTAGCGTACTATAACTCAACGGAGGAATACTATGATGAAAACAGCGGATTTAAAACTTACATCGCAATGGGATAAAACCTTCCCTAAAAGCGAAAAGGTCGACCACAGCAAGGTTACCTTTGTTAACCGTTACGGCATTACGCTTGCAGCAGATATGTATGTGCCGAAAAATGCTGAGGGTAAGCTCCCTGCAATAGCAGTTTGCGGACCTTTCGGCGCGGTTAAGGAGCAATGCTCGGGACTTTATGCCCAGACGATGGCGGAGCGCGGATTTTTAACGCTTGCCTTCGACCCTTCGTTTACAGGCGAAAGCGGAGGAACCCCTCGCTATATGGCTTCTCCTGATATCAATACGGAGGATTTTATGGCGGCAGTTGATTTTCTTTCACTTAACGAAAATGCAGACCCTGACAGAATCGGTATTATCGGAATATGCGGATGGGGCGGTATGGCTGTTAATGCGGCTGCGCTCGATACGAGAATTAAGGCGACAGTTGCGTCCACTATGTACGATATGACGAGAGTTAATGCAAACGGCTATTTTGATAGTGCTGACAGCGAAGAGCAGCGCTATGAGGCGAAAAAAGCCCTTTGCGCACAGCGCCTTGAGGATTATAAAAACGGCGAGTATAAGCTCGGCGGAGGCGTAGTTGACCCGCTTCCTGAAGACGCGCCCTTCTTCGTGAAGGATTATTATGATTATTATAAGACTTCAAGAGGATATCATCCTCGTTCTCTTAATTCTAACGGCGGATGGAACGTTATCGGATGTGAGTCGTTCATAAACCAGCCGATTTTGAAATACAGTAATGAAATTCGCTCAGCTGTTATGATTATGCACGGCGACAAGGCGCATTCCTTATATTTCGGTAAGGACGCATATGAGAATATGATTGACGGAAATAAGTATTCTGATAATAAAGAGCTGCTCATCATTGAAGGCGCAGTTCATACCGACCTTTATGATGGCGGAGATAAAAATTATATTCCGTTTGACAGGCTTGAAGAATTTTTCAATAAGAATATGTAACCGAATTTGAAAAGCAATAAGGTGGATGAGTTTTACTCATCCACCTTATTTATATGCGTCCTTTTGTAAGGCTCGCGTTTATTCAACTGTGATGTCTGCAGTATAATCTCCGTAAACCCACGCGGGCGATACTCCTTTAACCGTGAACGCCAGCGGATACGTTCCGCTTTCATTAATGTCGGAAAGGTCGCAGCTTACGCTGAGCTTGATGTCTTCTTTTGTTGCGTTTTCAGGTACGTATACGGTTATACGGCGTGTGCTGAGGTGAGATACCTTCGCGGTCTTGTCCGGGTCAACACCTTCTATCTTTATGTCAGACGAATTGATTGTTACTGCCTTTTCGCTGTAATCGTTTTTGAGCCTTGCGGTGACTGTGATTTCCTTCAAATCCTCGTCGAGAACTGTAATTCCTTCAAGATTAGTTACGTCAAAGGTAAATTTGTTTCTTCCGACCTTGAGGTCCTTGAAGCTGATTGAGCCGATAATTGCCTGCTTGATGGACGCGCTTTCGAGCACGCCTGCTTTTATAGTATCAGTGCTGTATTCGAGCGTTATGTCGCTGTCGTCAAAGCCTGACGGCTTATCCTCAATGCTTACGCTGACAGGCAGCTCTTCCGCTTTAAGAATAGGAATTGCAACAGTTACTGTAGAAATCTTTGCTGTCGGGTCATCCTTGGAGGTGAAGGTGAGGTAGCTTGACTCAACTCCTACGCCCTCGAGCGAAATCTGACACTCAGCGTTGTAGGGCTCTTTCAGATTAGTTTCGCCGCCGAAATCGACGTCGACTACTGCGCGCTCAATCTTGTCTACGTAAGTTTTAGGACCGCTGATGTTGATTTTGTCCTCGCTCAGTATCGGCTCGCCGAATGTGAATCCGTCTGCCGCAGCGTCTTCATCGTATTTAAGATGAAGGTCGAACGTTCTCGTTTCGTTAACATCGAAGAATGCATCGACAGAGGAGGGGTACGTGCTCGTCACGGAAAAATCAAGCTTGTTAGATTTCTTGGTAACGAGTATAGGTATAGTTTGCTCGCCGGTGCGGTTTACGTTGCTTGTGTCAAATTTAACGCTGAGGTCGCTTTCCGTAACCTGACCTACCGCGTACTTTGCGCCTGAGACAGTTACGTTAACTTCAATGCTGTCCTGTAAGGTGTAGTACTGCATTCCGAGCTGTTCCGAAATTTCGTCGCCGAGACTGATAGGAACGTTTACTTTAATCGTCTTGCTCTCGTCCGTGCCTATATTTAATGAAGTCACTATCCATACGAGCAACGCAAGAATAAGCGAGATAATAATAAGATATTTGTCGTTATATATGAGTCTTCTTATCGAGAAGCCTGAATTGTTCTTGTTAGCCATTATTTCTTAATCCTCCTTATAAATCTTTTGAGGATTTTGTCGTCGCTTCCCGTTGCCGACGGAATAAACTCCTTCTCGAGAACGTCGCGCAAAACGCCCGTGGAAACATCGCGCTGCAGGTTTCCGCCTATCGCAATGCTGATTGCGCCCGTCTCTTCGCTTACTATGATGACGATGGCGTCGCTCTCCTGCGTAAGACCTATTGCGGCTCTGTGGCGCGTGCCGAGCGAGGAGGAAACGTTATCCCTCGTAAGAGGCAGAATGCAGCCTGCTGCATATACCTTTGCGCCGCGGATTATCATAGCTCCGTCGTGAAGCGGAGATTTCGGGAAGAAAATATTTTCAATCAGCTCTTTTGTTGGCGTTGCGTCTATTGTCGTGCCGCTTGATATAATGTTTCCGAGCATAGTCTCATTTTCAAAAACTATCAGCGCACCGATTTTGTCGTCGCTCATATCGTTACACGCCTTGCAGACGGCTGCAATGGCTTTTTTCATTTCGCTGAGCTCGACTGCCACGTTAGTGCCGAAAATGGCTTTTAAGCCGCTTTTTGCCGCGCCGTTACCCATCTGCTCAAGAATGTTTCTGATTTCAGGGCCGAAAAGTATAACGATTATAATCAGGATACTTGAGAATATCTCTTTAAATATGTAGCTCGACGCGCTCATTCCGAGGAAGTTAACGATAACATACAGCGCGCCGAGGAAGATAATTCCCTTGACAAGCTGCATTGCGCGCGTCTCGCGTATAACTCTGATTATAACGTAGAGTACGACGGCAACGAACAGAATGTCGATTAAATCAATTACGCCGAAAGAGCCGAAAAGCCCTTTGATTTGATTGAAGTAATCTACTATAGTGTTGCCGAGATTTTTAATGTATCTGAACTTAAAAGTAAGCTCCAATAGCTGAAATGGCATAGTAACACCTTCATAATTTTATATACTTATAATATAATAACACAATTTCGCAGAAAAATAAAGAGAAATTAGTCAACTATCTTCTGTTTTATTTAGTGACGGTTAATTTGTGCGTCTTGTCGGCGCAGCAGGGAAGCGGTTCATCAAAACAAAGCGCGTGAATGTCGGTGTAAAGGCATTCTCTCTCAAATTGCGCCAGCGCGTCGGGCGTGAGCGCTTTAGCTTCTTTGTATCTTGTGACGATAGGAAGGTCGCCTTTTACTGAAATCTCGCTTAACATATCGCGGCCTTTATCGTTCATTGCGAGCACTCTGATGTATTTCGGCTCACAGTCCGTATTTTTTGTAATTCCAAGATATGCGCGGAGAATAATCCTTCTTATTCTTGAATGAGTGTATCGCTTTGTTTTTATGCTGTCGTAAAGCTCGTCGAGGTTTTTCGCCGTCTTGAGTGCCTCGCATATTCTGTTTTCAAGCCCTTCGCCTACGTCCTCAATCTCTGCAAAATCGCTCTCAGTCATAGTGCGGAGCTTGTAAAGTACGGCTCTTTCGCAGTTTTTGAGCTGAGCTTTGTCCGTGAGGTGCTTTCTGATTTCGCTTGCGCTGTATTCGCCGTCGTCGCTGTCGTGCCCTTTGCCGATACGCTTTACGATTACGGGCTTAAGGTTTGTACACGACAGGTATTCAACTGCGAGTATGTTGTTCGGAGTGTCGAGCAGGGGAGAATTGATTACGCTTCTTCTTGCCGCAGGGTATGAGCACCCGCTCTCGAGCGCTTTTTTTATTTCGTCGTCTTTGTCCTTGATTTCCTCGGAAATACGGATTAGCTCGTTAACGTCGTCGCATTCAGCCCCGAAAGCTATCGCGCCGCATATTCCCGTTGACTCAAGCAGCTTAACTCCTGCCTTAGCAAAGCCCTGAGCAGACTGTACAGCGCAGGGCGTAATCAGCTCAATTACGAGGTCGGCTCCGTTTCTGACTGCTGTTTCAGCTCTGTCAAACTTGGTGTACACCGCCGCTTCACCTCGCTGTACGAAGCTCGAGCTCATAACGCATATTATCCCGTCGCCGTCGCCTTTTACGCTGTCTATAAGGTATTTGTGCCCCTTGTGGAAGGGGTTAAACTCGCAAATAATACCGAAATTCATAAAAAAATCCCTTAAATTATTATTTTTACTTGACATTATACTATTATATATTATATTATAAATGATGTTAGAGTATATTTCAAGTACGGAGGTTACAGTTTTGAAAATTCTTGTTATCAACTGTGGCAGTTCATCACTTAAGTATCAGCTTATGGATATGACTGATGAATCTGTTCTTTGTAAAGGCGCTATCGAGAGAATCGGTCTCAAAATCAAAGGCGGCGAAGAAAATGTTATTATTAAAGTAAACGGCGAGAAGTTCACTTATGATAAAGAGCTTCCAACCCATACGGACGCTTTCAACGAAGTTAAGTATATTCTTTCCGAAGGCGAGCATAAGGTCGTTAATTCCTTTAGCGAAATCGACGCTATCGGCCACCGTGTAGTTCAGGGCGGCGCTAAGTATAAGAAGTCAGTTCTTGTTGACGATAAGGTTGCCGCTGACGTTAAGGAGCTTTCTCCTCTTGCACCGCTTCATAATCCTGCAAACCTTCAGGGCTATGAGGCCTGCGTAAACGTTGTGGGCAAGGACGTTCCTCAGGTATTCGTTTTCGATACCGCTTTTCATTCAACAATGCCTGCCAAGGCGTATATGTACGCTATGCCATATGAGTATTATGAGAAGTACGGAGTTCGTAAGTACGGCTTCCACGGCACATCTCATAAGTTCGTATCGCACAGAGTAGCCGATAAGATGGGCAAGAAGTTTGAAGATATTAAGACTATTACCTGCCATCTCGGTAACGGTTCTTCTATCGCAGCCGTTATGAACGGCGAAGTTGTTGATACATCAATGGGCTTCACTCCGCTCGACGGCTTTATGATGGGTACTCGCTCAGGCGCAGTTGACCCGTCGGCAGTTACCTTCATTATGAAGAAAGAAAATCTTTCTGCTGATGAGATGGATACTATTCTTAATAAGAAATCAGGCGTTAACGCTGTCTCAGGCGTTTCGTCTGACGACAGAGATATCTGCGCAGCTCAGAACGCAGGAAACGAGAGAGCCATCCTCGCTCATGAAATGCAGGCTTATCAGATTGCAAAGTTCATCGGCTCTTATGCAGCAGCTATGAACGGCGTTGACGCTATTGTATTCACGGGTGGTATCGGCGAGAACGGCGTATGGCTTCGCTCTAAGATTTGTTCTTATCTCGGCTTCCTCGGCGTTCAGATTAACGAAGAGATTAACGCTAAGACTGTTAAGGGCGCTGAAGCTGAGCTTACTGAGCCTGACAGCAATATCAGAGTGTTTATCCTTGCAACTGATGAAGAGCTTATGATTGCACAGGATACTAAGGAAATTGTAAGTAATTTGAAATAAATTTCTTATATACTAAATTATAAAGGAGGAGAGTAAAATGCCTGAAATCAAGTATGAAATCACTGAGCACCTCGGCGTAATCAGCGAGACAGCAAGAGGCTGGACAAGAGAGGTTAATATGATTTCCTGGAACGGTCGCGAGCCTAAGGTTGACATCAGAGATTGGTCGCCTGAGCACGACAAGATGAGTAAAGGCTTAACCTTTACAAAGGAAGAGCTTCAGGAACTCGCTAAGCTTGTAGAAAAGCTTTAATATGATGCGTTAACGGTGCGATGAGGGTCGCACCGTTTGTCGCGCTTATGATTATTAAACCTATGAGGTATAACATATATGGAATGGACATCACTTAATGACTTGAGAGAAAAGTATCTTTCGTTTTTCGAGAGCAAGGGACATCTGCGCCTTCCGAGCTTCTCTCTTGTCCCTAATAATGATAAGAGCCTGCTTCTGATTAATTCAGGTATGGCACCGATGAAGAAGTATTTTACAGGCGAGGTAACGCCTCCGAGGAAGCGCGTTACTACCTGCCAGAAGTGTATCAGAACTCCCGATATCGAGCAGGTCGGTAAGACTGACCGCCACGGTACCTTCTTTGAAATGCTCGGTAACTTCTCCTTCGGCGATTACTTCAAGAAGGAAGCTACAGCCTGGGCTTGGGAATTCTGTACGGAAGTTCTTGATATGCCTGTCGATAAGCTTTACGTAACAATTTACGAGAACGACGACGAGGCTTTTGAAATCTGGACTAAGCAAAACGGCGTTGACCCGTCGCACATCGTGCGCCTCGGAAAAGAGGACAACTTCTGGGAGCACGGTTCAGGTCCTTGCGGACCGTGCAGCGAGATTTATTTTGACCGCGGCGAAAAGTACGGCTGCGGTTCTCCCGACTGTGCGCCCGGTTGCGAGTGTGACCGCTTTACTGAGTTCTGGAATAACGTATTTACTCAGTTTGATAACGACGGCAACAACAATTATACTCCGCTTGAGCACCCGAATATAGATACGGGTATGGGTCTTGAAAGACTCGCCTGCATTATGCAGGGCGTGGATAATATTTTTGAGGTTGATACCGTACAGAATATTATGAAGAAGATTTCCGAAATTTCGGGAGTCAAGTACCACGACGACGCGAAAAAAGACGTTTCGCTCCGCGTAATTACTGACCATGTGCGCTCGTCAACCTTTATGATTGGCGACGGCGTTATTCCGTCAAACGGCGGCAGGGGATATGTCCTCAGAAGGCTTATCCGCCGTGCATGCCGTCACGGAAGGCTCCTCGGCGTAACAGAGCCATTCCTTTATAAGGTGTGCGATACAGTTATTAAGGAGAATGAAACTGCATATCCCGAGCTTAAGGATAAAGCGGAACTTATTAAGAAGGTTATTCTTTCGGAAGAGGAGTCTTTCGGCAAGACTATTGACGCAGGACTTGAGCTTCTTGAAGAACATATGAAGAATATCAAGGACGGTGTGTTCAGCGGTGACGACGCGTTTAAGCTTAACGACACATACGGTTTCCCGCTTGACCTTACCAAAGATATTCTTGCAGAACGCGGTATTGAAGTTGACGAGGCTCGCTTTATGGAGCTTCTTGATAACCAGAAGAAGACTGCCCGTGCAGCTCGTAAGGATGCAGGCGCAGACGCTTGGAAGGGCGGCTCTGTTAAGATTGAGACGGACGCTACCGTATTCACGGGCTATACAGACTTTACTGCAAAAGCAGAGGTTAAGGCGCTTATTAACAGCGACGGCGAGCTTGTAGAAATGCTCGGCGCAGGCGAAAAGGGCGCAGTAATCCTTGATAAAACTCCGTTTTACGCCGTTTCAGGCGGTCAGGTCGGAGATACAGGCGTTATTTCAGGCGGCGAAAACGCTTTTGCTGTTGATGATACTAATAAGAATGACGACGGAATTTATATCCACAGCGGCGTTGTACGCAGCGGCGTAATCTCCGTCGGCGATAAGGTCAGCGCTGAGATTGATGAGGCACGCAGACGTTCAATTATGCGTAATCATACTGCCGCCCATCTTCTTCAGGCGGCGCTTCGCCAGGTGCTCGGAAATCACGTTGAGCAGGCAGGACAGCTCGTTGATTCAAACGTAGTTCGCTTTGACTTTACTCATTTCAATGCTCTTTCTGATGAGGAAATTGCGGAGGTTGAGCTCCTTGTTAACAACTTTATAATGAGCGCAACTCCTGTTGAAATGCTTGAAATGCCTATTGAAGAAGCGAAGAAAATGGGCGCAATGATGCTCTTCGGCGAGAAGTACGGTGATATCGTCCGCGTCGTTAAAGCAGGCGATTTCTCAACTGAGTTCTGCGGCGGTACTCACGTGTCAAACAGCGGTGAGCTCGGTCTGTTTAAGATTGTGTCCGAGGCTTCTGTCGCAAGCGGCGTTCGCAGAATTACAGCACTTACCGGCGCTAACCTGCTTGCTGCTATGAAGGGCGCTGAAATGACTGTCAAGACAATCGCTTCCGTCCTCAAGTCGGGCGAGAACGACGTTGTTAATAAGGTAAATGCTCTTATTGCTGAGTCGAAGGAAAGTCAGAAAGCTATTCAGTCGCTCAACGCAGAGATTACTAAGCTTAAGAGCGCCGATATGTTCTCTTCACCTGAAATTATCGACGGACTCGAAATCTTTACCGCCATTATTGACGGTACTACGCCTGACGCGCTTCGCGCAATGGGCGACGACCTTAAGGCTTCTAACGATAACGCTGTAGCTATTATCGCAGGTACCAACGGCGAAAAGGCTACAATCGTCGCTATCTGCGGTAAGAATGCAATCGCCAAAGGCGTTAAAGCCGGCGATGTTGTACGCGAGGTCGCAAAGCTTGCAGGCGGCGGAGGCGGCGGACGCCCGGATTCTGCTATGGCAGGCGCAAAGGATTTAAGCAAGCTCGACAGCGCAGTAGCTGCGACAGCTGATATAGTTAGAAACATTTTAGGTTAGGAGACCGATTATGTGTGTTTTTTGTGAAATAATAAATGGCAATATTCCTTCAACTAAGGTTTACGAGGACGATATGATGGTTGCCTTTAAGGACTTGAATCCCGTTGCTCCCGTGCATATCCTTGCAGTTCCGAAGGAACATATCGAGTGCGCAAACGATATTACTGCTGAAAACAGCAAGTACGTTGCTCATATTTTTGAGAAGCTCGGCGAAATCGCAAAGTCGCAGGGCATTGAGTCTTACAGAATTATTAATAACTGCGGCAAAGACGCAGGACAGACTGTAATGCATCTTCATTTCCACCTTATCGGCGGAGTTGAGTTAGGAGAAGGACTTATATGATTACTAATAATATGCAAAGAAAAGATAAGGAGTTCTATGAGCTTCATATCGCAGGACTTACAAGACAGCTTCAGAAGTTTTCCGTATCTGATAATCTCGATATCGCCGCTTTCATTCTTTTCGGCGACGTTGAGCTTTCGGAGAGATGCGCTGAGGAGCTCCTTAAAATCGCTCCCGAGTTCGATTACATCGTGACTCCTGAGGCAAAATCAATTCCGCTTGCTTACGAAATGAGCAAGCAGAGCGGAAAGAAGTATATCGTAGCCCGCAAGTCGGTTAAGGTTTATATGGATAATCCTGTCAAGGTTTCCGTAACCTCGATTACGACTCAGAAGGAGCAGACGCTCTATCTCGGTCATGAGGACGGCGATTTGCTTACAGGCAAGAGAGTTCTTATTGTCGACGACGTTATCTCGACTGGCGAGAGCCTTAAAGCTGTTATTGAGCTTGTTAAGAAATTTGACGCTGAAATTGTCGGCTGCTGCGCTCCTCTCGCAGAGGGCGCAAGCGCAGACAGGGATGATATTTTCTTCCTTGAAAAGCTTCCGCTTTTCTTTAAGTAATTTAATTATTGGAGGACAAGACTATGCATATTGTATGCCTTGATTTAGAGGGCGTTCTCGTGCCCGAAATCTGGATTGCTTTTGCCGAGGCGAGCGGTATCCCCGAGCTTAAGCGTACGACTCGCGACGAGCCTGATTACGATAAGCTTATGAATTACCGTCTCGGTATTCTTAAGGAGCACGGACTCGGACTAAAAGAAATACAGGACACTATAGAGAAAATTGAACCTATGGAGGGCGCTAAGGAGTTTCTCGACGAACTTCGCAAGCTCGGACAGGTTATTATCATCAGCGATACCTTTACTCAGTTTGCGGCGCCGCTTATGGCTAAGCTCGGATATCCTACGATTTTCTGCAACGAGCTTATTATAGGCGAAGGCGGAGAAGTAACAGGCTTTAAGATGAGATGTGAAAAGTCGAAACTGACTACAGTTAAAGCGCTTCAGTCAATCGGTTATGAAACTATCGCAAGCGGCGACAGCTTTAATGACCTCGGTATGATTCAGGCAAGTAAGGCAGGCTTCCTTTTCAGAAGCACAGAGCAGATTAAGAAGGATTATCCTGAGCTTCCTGCGTTTGAAACATATGACGAGCTTCTCGCTGCTATTAAAGAAGCAATATAATGAAAAGAGCTATCTCGATTTCGAGATAGCTCTTATCATTATACTTCTTTCAGTTTTTCATCTATCATTTTAGATATCTTCTCTTTGTCGGATTTGTTGAGTTGTCTGAATTTCATCAGAGTCAGCTTTTCAAAATCAGTCAGGTCGGTGAACCTGCTCTCGCCGTATATAGTGTCGTTATCGTTTTCTACGAAAAGCGTTGTTACATTGAGATTTTCGCTGTAAAAGACTCCCGGCGATACGTTGTAAACCTTAGCGAGCTTTGAGATTACAAAATGCGGCGGAATAGTTCTTCCTTCGTAATTTGAGTATGTCTCGCGGCTTATTCCGAGCGCTTCAGCCATCATAGCCTGAGTAAGATTTTTACTTTTTCTGATAGCGACTAAATTAGATTGTAAAATACGCTTGAGACGTTTTTCCTCTTTTCTGACAGGGTCAGACATCTTATAAGGCATAGTATTTCCCCCAATAATTAACTATACTCATTATATATAATTCAACAAAAAGTTGCAAGTTCTTTCAAAAATTTCTTTGATTTTATCTTTTTCTGCAATTCATTCTTCCATTTACTGACATTTGACAAAAGGGTTACAAAATGATATCATAAATGTTAAGAGGTAGTTTATATGGAAAAGAAGTTATTATCTTTAATTCTATCCGCGATACTTTGCATTTCGGCTGTTATTCCTGCAGGTTTTTCTGCTTTAGCTGCCGACTACGCTTCAACTCTCCGCTCTCTCGGTTTCCCTGAGAGCTATATCAGCGACCTCGTTGCGCTTCATAATAAACATCCCAAATGGGAGTTCAAGGTTTTTAATACTAATCTTGACTGGGAGACCGCTGTCGCAGGAGAGCGAGCAGTAATGCATTCTCAGCAGGTTATTGAAACAAGCACTTCAACTAACAATAATTATTACTGTCAGTGCTCAAAGTGTAAGAAGAACGGAAAATACGTCATTCAGCTGAGTCCCGACTGGGTTTGCGCTTCCGAGTATGCACTTAAGTATTATATGGACCCGCGTAACTGGCTGAGCGATAAGTATATTTTCCAGTTTGAGCATATTGCTTATAAGTCAACCCAGACTCAGACCGGCGTTGAGAGCATTATTTCTTCCACCTGGATGAAGAATGCGAATATTACTTATACTAATACGAGCGGCGGTACGTCGACATTCTATAAGGACGGCAAAACTGTTAAGTACTCCGCTGCGATTTTGCAGGCTGCCAAGGACAGCGATATGAGCGCATATTATCTTGCGTCAAAGATTGTGCAGGAGGTAGGTTCCTCCTCTGCGTCGAAGGCAGGCGGCTCCTGCGGTACGCGAGAACCCTTCGTCGGAATATATAATTATTATAATATCGGCGCATATTCAAATGCGACTATGGGTCTTGAATGGGCAGACGGCTTCCTTCGTACAAATAAGGCTACGACGCTTTATTCGGGGGCAGGAACAGGAACTAATACTGCTGTTAAAAACGAGCAGTATTGCGCCTACAGAGGAGTTTCGGGCGATTATTATAAGGTGAAACTTTATAATCAGTCGGGGTCCTCTTATTCAACGAACGGTGAAGTCGGCTACATCAAGAAGAGCGATATAAGAACTACATATACTAATTACGGAAGACCGTGGACAACGCCTTACGCGACGATTTATAACGGCGCCGAGTATATTAAGGACGGCTACAGACAGTATCAGTACACAGGATACCTTCAGAAGTTTAATGTTAATTCAAAGAGCAGCTCTCTTTACGGCCACGAGTACACTACTACTGTAGCAGCTCCGTCGAGCGAGTCATCAATGACTTACAAGGCGTATAACAGCGCAGGACTTCTTAACGACGCGCACACGTTTTATATCCCCGTATTTAAGAATATGCCGAGTACGAAGTGTACTGTTCCTGCAGACAGCTCTCAGCCTGCGGAAACTCCTGCTTCGTCGAGCATTAAACTTACTTCGCGCACAAAAGAGTCGATTTCATTCTCGTGGGACAAGTATTCCGGCGCGAGCAAGTATTACGTTTACGTTAAGAATAACACCACAGGCAACACTTTCGGAAAGTCTGTTACTAACACAAGTACCTCAATCAGCGGACTTAACGCAGGTAACGAGTATTATATCCGTGTTAAGCCGTATGTCGGCTCCGCGTGGAAGAGCTACTATGCGAGCGCGACTTACCACGCGCTTCCGCCTAAGGTAACAGGACTTGCACAGTCGAAGCACACGGCGAGCACCTTCACAATTAAGTGGAACAAGGTTGCAGGCGCGGCAGGTTACCATATTTATAGCTATAACGCAAAAACGAAGAAATATACCTTTATCCGCAACATAGCTTCGGGCAGCACGACGTCGGCTGTTTTCAGCAGTCTGAAGTACGGAACAGCTTATCCCGTTGCCGTAAATGCTTATATCAAGGATACAGAAACGAAATACGGTTCTCGCAGCGACGTCCTTACCGCCACAACGAAGCCGAAGCAGGTTCCGATAGGTGCAGTATCATCTCCGTCATCCGGCAAGATAAAAGTAAAATGGACTGCGCCGAAAGGCGGCGTTACAGGTTATCAGATTGCATATTACAGGGACAAGGCGCTGAAGAAGAAAGCTGCGGAAAAGTTCGTTAAGGGCAAGAATACGCTTTATGCAACAGGAAAAGGCTTTAGCAAGGGCAAGACGTATTACGTCAGAGTAAGAGCGTATAAGACCTTTTCAGGCAAAAAAATATACGGCGCCTGGAGCACCGTACAAAAGATTAAAGTTAAGTAAAATTAACGGCTGTCGCAGACAGCCGTTAATTTTATTCCTCTTTGTCAATATAGAGTCCGTCGTATTTACAGAAAATGCTGTATCTTCCGAGCTTGTAGAATCGTTTTGGAACTTCGTAAATGCCTTCAACGTCACTTACGACAAGATTATCCTTGCTGATTTTACGAATTCTGTCGCTGCAACATACGTAGATATAGA
>CAMPAT010000001.1 GCA_946633275.1 uncultured Clostridia bacterium | reverse complement strand
GCACGCCCGTGTTTTTATCTGCGCCGAGCGTCTGCGCCATTGAGGGACAGACGTTGCCGTCAATCAGAAAATTCTGCCCGAGCGCTTTTGAAAAAGTAAATCCGTATTTTTTTAATAAACTGTTTACTGTATTATAGTCGCATAAGTCGTATGCCATAACTCGTAAATCCTGTCTTTTTAATAATATATCAAAATATTTTACCACAAAACTACTTCCATATCAATAAAAATTTATCATTTTAAAGGTATTGAATAAAAAATCAAGGTGTGATAGAATATCTTGACTAATTATTTAATTCTCTTAAAAGGGAGTGAATATATGCTCAAAAAGCTTTCGAAATATTTAAATGGGCTCGGCTGGCTATGCGCAATCAGCGCTACGGGTATGATAGTCGAGGCTGTCTGCGAAATGGCGTTGCCGTCGCTGGCGAATACTGTTTATAACAGAGTCTCAAACGCTGCGCAGAGCGGCGAAAAGGTTACGGGCTTCGTTGTTCTTATGGGGATTTTAATGTTTGTTATGGCGCTTGTCGGACTTTTCGGCGGACTTGCAACTATGCACGCCTCGTCTGTAGTGAGCCAGCGCTTTTCGTACCGTCTGCGTAAGGCTATGTACGAGAAAATCAGCGCATTTTCATTTAAGAATATTGACTCGTTTTCGACCTCGTCGCTCACGACGAGAATGACGAATGACGTCACTATGCTTCAGAACACTCTGATGATGGTGCTCCGTATTCTTGTGCGCGCTCCCGCGCTTCTCATAGTTGCGGCTTTCTTTGCGTTTACTATTAACGCCAAGATTTCGTCCATCCTTCTCATTATGCTTCCGATTATTATTGCAATCGTTGCGGTTGTGCTTAAGTTCGGCTTCCCGATGTTCCAGAAAATGCAGAAGAAGATTGATAACGTTAACCGCGTTGTGCAGGAAAACTTAATCGGAATCAGAGTAGTAAAGGCGTTTGTGCGCGAGGACAGAGAGAAGGAGAAGTTCCACGACGCTTCGGATGAGCTTGCTGCTCAGGGCGCAAGGGCGAGCGGACTTGTCGTAACCGTAATGCCGATTATGATGCTTATGATGAATGTCGTAATCGTGTTTATTTACTTCCGCGGAGCAAAAAGCGCTGCCGCAGGCACTATGGACGTTGGCCAGATTTCAGTTCTCGCCTCTTACATAATCCAGGTGCTTATGAATATTATGATGGTATCAATCCTTATGCTCCAGGTCACGAGAGCGAAGGCTTGCGGCGACCGTGTAGTTGAGGTGCTTGATACCGAGATAGATATCGTGAATCCCGAGGAGCCGTTCATTCCCGAAGCTCCGAAGGGCTGCGTTGAATTTAAGGACGTCTCCTTCGGATATCACGAGGGTGATAACGTGCTTGAAGGTGTCTCATTTAAGGCCGAGGCAGGCAGTATTGTCGGAATAATCGGTTCGACGGGCAGCGGTAAATCGAGCCTTGTTAATCTTATTCCGCGTCTTTAC
This sequence comes from uncultured Clostridia bacterium, assembly GCA_946633275.1. GTDB lineage: Bacteria > Bacillota > Clostridia > Oscillospirales > Acutalibacteraceae > Eubacterium_R. The sequence continues at coordinate 13,843 of CAMPAT010000001.1, read as the reverse complement.
GACGTTACGGGCGGCGCAGTTCTTATCGACGGCGTTGACGTGAGAGATTATGACCTTACGGCGCTGCGCGATATTACGGGTATGGTGCTGCAGAAGAACGTTCTTTTTTCAGGCTCAATACGCGATAATGTCCGCTGGGGCAGGAACGACGCGACTGACGAGGAGATTATCGCGGCGTGCAAGGCGGCGCAGGCGCACGATTTCATTATGGAACAGCCTGACGGCTACGACACCGACCTTTCGCAGGGCGGACTTAATCTTTCCGGCGGACAGAAGCAGAGACTCTGTATCGCAAGGGCGATGATTAAGCAGCCTAAGATTCTCATTCTCGATGACTCAACCTCGGCTGTCGATACGGCGACTGAGGCGAAAATCCGCGAGAGTTTTTACACGAGCCTCGGCGATACTACTGTGATAATTATTGCTCAGCGTATTTCATCCGTGCGCGACGCAGATGAGATAATCGTGCTTGACGACGGCAGGATTGAAGCTTGCGGCACGCACGACGAGCTTATTAATACGAGCGAGATTTACAAAGAGATTTTTGAAACTCAGCAGAAGGGGGTGCTTGAATAATGCCACCTATGGGCGGAAGAAATCCGGGCGTCGTTAAGCCGAAGGACGCCAAGAAAACACTTTTGGGCATCGTCGAATATATCGGCAGGAGCAAGTACCTGCTTATCGTCGTGCTTTTAATGCTCGTTCTCGGTACGATTTGCCAGATGGGCGCTTCATATTGGCTTAAGCCGATACTTAACGACGTTGCAGATTCGATTAAAGCGAACAATTTTGCAACAGTCGGAATTAAGCTGCTTATTAAGAATCTTGCAATCGTTTCCGGCTTTTATGTCGGCGCTTCGCTTTTCAGCTTTATCCAGGCGAAGATTATGGTGAGCATTGCTTACAAGACGACTAATATTATCCGCAAGGATTTATTTGACCATCTGCAGACCCTGCCGCTGAAGTATTTTGACTCTCAGACTCACGGCGAGGTTATGAGCCGTTTTACGAACGATGTTGATAATATCCAGATGATGCTTGAGCAGACGGTAGTCCAGCTCGTTTCGTCAGTCTTCTCGTTTATCAGTATCATCATTATGATGATTTATCTTAAGTGGCAGCTCTTCCTTGTTGCGCTTGTTTTCCTCGTAATTATGGTGATTAATTCCGTATTTATCGCCAAGAAAACGCGTAAGTATTATAAGTCGCAGCAGGCTGCTCTCGGCAAGATGAACGGTAATATCGAGGAAACGATGGAGGGTATGAAGGTCGTTAAGGTGTTTAACCATGAGCAGATTGCCAAGGACGAGTTTGACGAACTTAACGACGGTTACCGCGTGGTTGCAAAGAAGGCGAATTTCTATTCGGGCATTATGGGTCCGTGCTCAACGGGTATCAATAACGCTTCGTATGCGACGATTACTCTTACGGGCGGAATGCTCGTGCTGATGGGCTCGCTTGATATAGGCACGTTTTTTACCTTCCTCAGCAACTCAAAGCAGTTCACTCAGCCGATTAATCAGATAATGAACCAGATGAACAATATCTTTTCTGCTCTTGCGGGCGCGGAGCGTGTGTTTGAGATTATGAACACCGAGCCGGAAATTGACGAGGGTACAGTAACTCTCGAAGAGGAGAAAACGGAAGAAGGAAAGCGCTGGTTCTGGGTTGACGGCGACAGCAGAATACCTGTTGAAGGCAAGGTGGTTTTTGACGACGTAACGTTCTCTTATACGGACGATAAGGTTGTGCTTCACGACATCAATCTTTACGCAAAGCCGGGCCAGAAGATTGCCTTTGTCGGCTCAACAGGCGCAGGAAAAACTACGATTACTAATCTGATTAACAGATTTTATGATATTCAGCAGGGCGCAATTACTTACGACGGAATTGATATTAAGCGTATTAAGAAGAGCGACCTGCGCCGCTCGCTTGCGATAGTTCTCCAGGATACGCACCTGTTTACAGGTACGATTATGGACAATATTCGTTATGGCAGGCTTGACGCGACTGACGAAGAGGGTATTGCCGCCTCTAAACTTGCTTCGGCGCATTCCTTCATCAAGCACCTGCCGGAAGGCTACGACACGGAAATTACGGGCGACGGCGCTAATCTTTCCCAGGGACAGCGCCAGCTCCTCGCGATTGCAAGAGCTGCCGTTGCAGACCCGCCTGTTATGATTCTTGATGAAGCGACCTCGTCTGTCGATACGAGGACGGAAGCGCATATCGAGCACGGAATGGACAGACTTATGATAGGCAGGACGGTCTTCGTCATCGCTCACAGACTGTCAACCGTACGCAATTCAAATGCGATTATGGTGCTCGAAAACGGCGAGATTATCGAACGCGGCGACCATTTTGTCCTGCTTGAACAGAAGGGCAGATACTATGAGCTGTGCACAGGCAAGGCTCAGCTGTCGTGATATTTTGAGCGAAAATGCGCCTGAAACACTATATTTGGTAATTATTCACAAGATTATTTTTTATAAAAAAAGACTTTACAAAATATATTACTCGTGTTATAATTTATTTGATTATAGTGAAGAATTATCTTTATTAGTACATTAGAGGTGTTAAATTATGAAAAAGCTTATTTCTGTTTTAGTCTCAGCGGCTATGCTTGTTTCTGTTTTATGCTTTGCAACTTCTGTTTTTGCAGCAGGCGGCGTAGTAAGTCCTGAGCATCCGACGCAGGAAAATCCGATTGTTACTGAAGTTAACGGTAACGAGTCTGACGACATTAAGGTTACTAAGGACCCTGAAGACCCGACTAAGATTACTTTTGAATATACCGGCGACGGTGAGCTCCAAGGCTGGGAATTCCCGGGTATGACCGAAGGTAAGGATTATAAGATTATTTACGAAGAGGGTAATAAGATTACAATTCAGCTCCTTAACGACTATGACGGTAAAGTAATCGCTAACGCTATCGTTAAGAACACTACTACTTCAAAGAAGAAGAGCAACGGCAATAAGAAATCACCTAAGACCGGTGCGGCAACTGCTTCGGCAATCGCAGTAGCAGGCGCAGGCGTTGCAATCCTTGCAGTAGCAAGAAAGAAGAACGAAGAGTAATAATTGAATAAAAGCCCGTTCAAACGGGCTTTTTTAATTGTTTTTAAGAATGATTATTATGAGTGAAGAGATTAACAATATTAATAACGACGATGACGACCGCCGCAGAGGCAGGGGGATACTGATATTTATCGGTATTCTGCTTGTTATTGCAGGTTCTGTGTATCTCGGATATTATCTTTATAATCAGTATTCTGCGCGCCAGAGCGACGAGCTTGCTTCGAGCATTGCCGCCACAACTACTGCCCTGCAGTATGCTGATAACCCGATTGACTTTGAGTCGCTTCATAAGAAGAACGGCGACATTTACGCCTGGCTTAAGGTCCCCGGTACAAAGGTGGATTATCCCGTCGTGCAGCACCCCGAGGACGATAACTTTTACCTTAAGCACGACGCTTATACTAAGAAGTGGGCGTCGAGCGGCGCGATTTATACCGAGCTCGGAAATACGGATACGTTTAACGACAGCGTAACTGTCGTGTACGGTCATAACGGCTACGGTGACACGATGTTTACTACGCTCCATAAGTTTGAGGGGAAAGATTTCTTCAACAAGCACGGCGAGTTTTATATCTATATGCCGAACAGGAAGCTGACTTATCAGATTGTTTCTGCGTTCAAGTTTGATGACAGGCATATTCTGAATTGCTTCCAGCTTAATGATACTGCCGTGCTCGCGAATTTTCTTTCTATGGTGCAGTCGCCGGAGACTAATAATAAGAATGTACGCGAGAATTTCGGCAGACGGCTTAATAATGACGACAAGCTTGTTATTTTGTCGACCTGTTTTACGAATCAGAGAAATAACAGATATTTAGTATGCGGAGTATTAACTAAGGATGAAAAGACAAATTGACCCTAATCTTGCCGGATATGGCGAAGATGAAATTCTTAATACCGTGAAAAGCACGTCACCGCTCAAGCTCAATGAGCTTGGCGACGCATCTGATATTGACGGCGAAGCTTCATCTGCGACGCAGGCAGAAGAAGAGTACCACGAGTTTAAGGAGGATGTGCGCAGCTATCATGAAGCTGTGGCTGAGGCGGAAAGGGAGAAGGCGGAGCGCCGTTCTCACCATCATCACCACCACCATCATCATTCTTCGAGTCATCATCACCATCATTCTTCGAGCCATCACCATTCGTCATCGGGCAGTAAAAAGAAGAAAAAGCGTAAGCTCCCGACGGCAATCAGGGTTGCGATAATTATTCTGCTCGTGCTTCTTCTCGCGCTTGGTACGGTATTCGGTACTTTTATGGTACTTAAGAGTTTAGGTAAGAAGGATATTATGCCTGCCGTGACCGAGCAGACTAAGTACGAGGAAATTATCGAGTACGGCGGACATAAGTATAAGTATAACGAAAATATTGTTGCTTTCGCTTTCGAGGGCATAGACGCGCGAAAACTTCAGACTGTCGATGAGACTGACTTTATCGGCGCTTCCGACGCGGATATCGTAATCGCGATTGATACGGAGACGGGTAAGACGAATGTTATCGCAATTCCGCGTGATACTATGGTAGATGTGGATATGTACAGCCCCGAAACGGGACTTCTTCTTAAGTCGGATAAGGCGCAGCTCTGTCTTGCATATGCTTATGGCGACGGAGGAGAGCTCAGCTGTCAGAATACTGTGGACGCGATGAGCCGTATTCTCAATAACGTTCCGATAAACAAGTATTTTGCGCTCGACCTTGACGGTATTGCGCCGCTTAACGACGCAATCGGCGGCGTTGAGATATCAAATTCGCTTTATCCTTTCCCTGAATACGGCGTCAGCGTGGGCGACCCTGTAACGCTCAAGGGCGATATGGCGGAGAAGTACGTCAGAACGCGTGATACGGATTATCTCGAGGCTTCTCTTAACCGTACGGACCGTCAGATACAGTATGTAAAAGCGTATTCAAATCAGGCGCTCCCTGCAGTAGTCAGAGATTTTTCGACAGTATCAAGGCTCTATAATATCTCGAAGAATTATTCGAGGACTAATCTCACTCTCAGTAACGCCACATATATGGCTTCGCTCCTGCTTTCGAAGAATATCAGGAACTTCGATTCAGTCGTGCTCAAAGGCGAGATGAAATCCTCGCCTGTGCCTGACGCGAAGTATAAGGATATCGTATATGCCGAGTTTTATCCCGACGAAGACTTCCTTATGCAGACGGTGCTGAACGCATTTTACACTCAGTTAGAATAAGTTTTAAATAAGCAAAGGCTTTGCAGTTCATCATACTGCAAAGCCTTTTTTATACATATTATAATTTAATTTCAATTACTGAATTCAGGATATTCATTGCGCTGCGCTGAATTTCGCCGAGCGTAATGCCGAAGGGCTTGCCCATAGATGAGAGCAGCGTGCCGTCCGGCTTGCGGTTCGTCACTCTCGCGCCGCCGGGCATAAAGAGGTCAACCTGAGCTCTTACTCTGTACGCCTGGTCTTTAACTGCGTGGTTTTCAGGGCTGCGCTCGCTCTGCATCCACCAGTCTGTCATGACGTTGCCCTCGTATCCCCATTCACCGCGGAGAATGGTCGTGCAAAGGTCGTAATTGTAGTGACCGTAAACGCCGTTAATGCGGTTATACGACGTCATAATATTTTTCGGCTTAGCCTCTTTGATACAGATTTCAAATCCTTTGAGATAAATCTCGCGCAGAGCCCTTTCCGAAAGTCGGCTGTCGTTCTTCACGCGGCGCATTTCCTGGTTGTTGCAGGCAAAGTGCTTCGGGCAAGCCGAGAGCCCTGTGCTCTGAATGCCTCTTACTGCTGCTGCAGCCATCTTGCCGCTTATGTACGGGTCCTCGCTGTAGTATTCAAAATTACGTCCGCAAAGAGGATTTCGGTGAATGTTGAGTCCCGGGGCGAGGAGAACGTCGCTTCCTCTGTCCTTCATTTCCTTTGCAATCTCGCCGTAAAGCGCCTCGACAAGCTCTGTGTTGAATGAGCAGGCAAGAAGCGTGCCAATCGGAATGAGCGAGCAGTTTGCCGCAAGTCGTATTCCGGAAGGTCCGTCAGTAGTGATGACGGCAGGGATACCTTTGTTGCGCAGGGATTCGAGCACTCCGCCGTAAGCTCCTGCGTTACCTTTCGCGCCGAGCGGACTGTCCATCTTGTAATCGCCGCGAGTAATTGCTTCAAGCTCGTCTATGTCGAGCTGGGAGACGAATTCCTCCATAGATACCTTGCCGTCTTTGACGTCGATGAGCTTGTAACCCATATCGCCTTTGATTTCGATATCTTCTGGCAGATTGTTGTTAATTCTTGTGCCGAGGTCGTATTTCTGCTTTGCGACAGCTTTCTTGCGCAGCACCATTTTGCCGCCGATAATCTCGGCGTGAAGCACTTCAAAGTGCTCCTGCGGCGCGGCAGCCTGCTTATGCTGAGCGTAAACCTCTGTCTCCTCCTGATAATATGAAAATACCTTTTCAGCCTCGCGGACATTCTTGCCGAGGTAGAAGGAGTATTCGCCCTGCTCGGCTACATATGCTCCCGCGTGATTTGTCGAGCCGCAGTCGTCAAATGATGTGAGCTGATATGCGTCAACCCAGAGCTTGATTTCCTGGTTTTCAGTAGTCTTGAGCTCGTTAGTCTTTGCGAATGCAACGAGCTCTCTCGACGGGTTACCGAGCTTTCCGCACGGCTTTTCGGCATAGAGCTGAACGACCTCCTTGCCGCTGCGGTCGCCGATGTTAGTAACCTTGACTGTTACCTCGAAGCCGTCGTCAAAAGCCTCTGTGTCAACGTAGCTTATGTCAAAATCGGTATAGCTAAGACCGAAACCAAAGGGGTAAAGCACGTTGTTTTTGTCAAAACTCTCAAAATAGCGGTATCCAACGAAGATATCCTCTTCATAAACATTTACGTTCCTGCCGCCGAAGTTTTCGCTTGACGGGTAATCGAAGTAGCTTTTTGCGATTGTGTCCGCGAGTCGTCCGCTCGGGTTCACTTTTCCGCAGAGCAGGTCTGCAATCGCGTTTCCGCTCTCCATTCCGCCCTGGAAAACGTACATAACCGCGCCGATTTTATCGCCGTATTTCTTGACCCAGGACATATCGATAGTGCCGCCTGTATTGAGCAGAACGATTACCTTGTCGAAATTGTCGCAGACGATGTCGAGCATTTCAATTTCACCGTCTGAGAGAAGGTAACATCCGTTTTCGTACGCAGAGTCCCTGTCCTCGCCTGCGGCTCTGCCGATTGATACTACTGCGGTGTCGCTGCCGCTCTTTGCGTTCTGGAGGGTAATTATGTCGAGCGGCATTTCTTTCTGGCTGTATGGCCAGGTTCCCCAGACTCCGTGGTTAGCAGGATTGTCTTTAATCCATTCTTCGTAGATTGAAGCGAGCTTTTCGTTAAGTTCAAGCTCTTCGCAGTTCCTGATTCCGTCTGCAAGATTTACCTTGCACGGGCAGTTAACGTCGCCGCCTGAGCCGTAGCCTACGAAAAACCAGTCAAGCTGTGTGCGCGAAAAGAGCGACACAACAGTCCCTTTTTTAAGCGGAAGAACTCCGTCGTTTTTGATGAGTACTGCGCCTTCTGCCGCAGACTGCCTGCAAAGGCGCTTAATCTCTTCGGTGATAACTCCGCCGCCGTCAACGCCTGCGTTTTCAGCCTGCGAGGTAGATGTAATAGTTGAAATAGTATCGCTTACTTTGCTTTTAACCTTATCCATTAATCCCATATAACCACCCGTTGTTAATAATTTGCTCTATTATATCATATAATTATTGCTCTTACAAGAAGTTTAAATGTAAAACGCTACACAATAAGACACATTTTGCAGTTTTCGTTATATATAATCATATCACATTACATATAAGAGGACAATAAAATGGCTGTTTTACAGGAAACTTTACTCAGGAAAACAGAACAGAAGAAAAACGCAAAAAGACTATTATTTTACTTTGCATATTTTTCGGCAGGCTTTGCGCTGAGCTTCGGGAAAGTTGTGGGCGATATAACTCCGTTCGGGATTTCGCTTACTGCCGCTGCGCCGAAAAAATTCTTTCCTTTTGCCGCGGCAGGCGCGGCGCTCGGGTGTGCTCTGAGGGGGATTAGTGCCGAAAATGCAAGAGAGCTTGCAGGCATTACTCTGGCGCTCCTCGGCGCGTTTGCTGCGGCGGCTTTTGAAATTTATCATAAGCCGCTTTTTGTTATGGCGGTTGCGTTTTTTGCGGATTTAGTCAGCGGCGTTGTGCTCAGACTCAGCCTCGGCGGAAGCTTCAGCGATTACGTGCTCTTACTCAGCGAAGCAGTTTTGTGCAGCGGCGGAGCCTTCTTCTTTTACAGAAGCATTAATTCAAGCTATAAGCGGCTTCGCCTTCGCGCGCTTCCGATTAGCGACGTGAGCTGTATTGTGATATCTCTCGGAATTGTGCTGATGAATTTGTCTGCGCTTAGCTTCGGCAGTATCTGTCCTGCGCGCGGCGCGGCTATGCTTCTTATTCTTATCGCCGTGCGCTACGCCGGAGAAAGACGCGCCGTTATCCTCGCGCTGTCGCTCGGTTTTTCGATGTCGCTTGCGAGTGAGAATACGCTCTTTGTATGCGGCGCTTTTGCTTTTTCTGCGCTTGTGGCGTCGCTGTTCGGCTCGCTGTCAGTTTTCGGAGTGGGACTGAGCTTTCTCTGCTCCGTCGGCTTTTTTGCCGCAGCTTCAGGAAGCGAGCTGTCGCTACCTCTGTTCGTTGAGTGCGCAGCGGCTACGCTCGTGTTTGTGCTGCTTCCGTCAAGGGTAAACGAAAAGCTTTCGCAGTCGCTTTCGGTTAATGAGAACGAAGCGCCTGACGGCTCGCTCAGACAAAACCTTGTGCTTAAGCTCCGTTTCGCCTCTTCAGCTATGGCGGCAATCAGCGAGAGCGTTGATACGGTGCGTGAGAGGATTAATGAGATTACACGTCAGAAAAACGATTACGACCGCGCGCAGCTTACTGACGAGGAGTATATCCGCCGCGAAATAGTGCTTGAAAAAACAAATCAGATTCGTATGGTGGCGTCAGACCAGTTCTTCTCAATCGCCGATATGCTTGAAAATCTTGCGTTTGAGTTCGACGAGTCGGAAATATTTGATACGGTCTCTGCCGCAAAAATCAGGCGGCTTCTCGGCGATTATGATATTTTTGCGAGCAACGTTTCCGTAATTGAGGACAAGTTCGGTAGAATCAGGATTGAAATTCTGACTGCGAGCGATACTGCGCTCGCCGATAAGAAAAAGTTGTGCGACGAAATCGGGAAAACAGTCGGGCGGTATTTTGACGCGCCACGGATTACGAATTTTAAGGACGAAACTATGCTCCTTTATACAGAACGTGCGAACTTCCGCCTTTCTGTCGGCTTTGCTCAGCACAGCGCGGAGGGCAACCTTTGCGGAGATACGGTAAAGGTCGTGAGCGACGGCAGAGGACATAGCCTGCTCATTATCAGCGACGGTATGGGCAAAGGCTCGCGTGCCGCGCTCGACGGCGCGATGGGCGCAGGACTTATTTCAAAATTAATCAGCGCAGGCTTCGGCTACGACAGCGCGCTGAAGGTAGTTAATTCCGCTCTGCTTGTGAAGAGTAATGACGAAAGTCTCGCCACGCTCGATATTGCGAGCATAGATTTATATACGGGGAAGCTTGAAATATACAAAGCAGGCGCGCCTGCAAGCTTCATAATTAAAAACAGAGGAATAACGAGCTGCGAGCTTACCTCTATGCCCGCAGGAATACTGCGCGGCGTTGAATTTGCGAAGCGGACTGCGGTGCTCGGCGTGGGCGACAGCATAGTCCTTATGAGCGACGGTATAACAGACCTCGGCAGAGACTGGGTTGAGAAGACTCTTCTTTCGCTCGACGGTCTCGGTGTGCAGGAGACTGCGGACGCAGTTCTGACGCGCGCTATGCGCGACGGTGATGGGAAGAAACTTGACGATATGAGTATTATTTATGCAAAGCTTGAAAGGAATTAGGTGACATTTATGAGTGGTATATTTGCATATATCGGCAGGGAAGACCCGAAGAAGATTCTCGCAGAAGGGTTGTCTTCTATGCAGCACCGCGGAGGCGAAGCGAACGGAGTTGCCGTAAAGGTTAAGGACGGCTTCAGTACCGCAAGGGTGACGGGCGGCGTTCCTGAGTTATGCGAGGCGTCGAAGCACGTTGCCGAGGGAAGCTGCGGCATAGCGCAGACCGCGCAACTCGTCAGGACTTCTTCAAAAACGTCAGTTTCACCTGCTTCTAATAATATGTACGCCGTTGTTTGCGACGGAAGTATTCAGAATTTCCGCTCGCTTAAGCGCTGGAGCAGGGAGCCTTTTGCTATCAATACGGACGAAGAATTGCTCCTTGCGTGCCTTTGCATTACTGATTTGCAGGACAAGCTTGAGCTCATTCGTAAGGTGAGAGCGGCGCTTCTCGGTGCCCCCGGCTTTGCCTTTATCAGCGCTGATGAAAGTGCGGTTTATGCCTGTGCAGGAGACAGACCTCTGTTTGCAGGAATGGGAGAAAGCGGCGTTTATCTTTCAAGCGAGCTTTCTTCGCTCTGCCGCTTTTGTGATAAGTACGCTGCCGTCGGTAACGGCGAGATTGTTAAGCTGCGCGGCGAAAAGCTGAGCTTCTTTGACGCAAAAGCGCGGAAGATGAAAAAGAGCTTTTTGCCTGTGCCGGACAAGCCGTATTTTGAGAGTGACTTCAGTCTTGACAACGAGCTTTATTCCTGCTCGGTTACTGCAAAGGACGTGTACAGAAATCTGATTAAAAATTCAAAGCTGAGCTTCGATTTCCTGAAGCTTTCGCGCAGGAGCGTTGAAAAGCTTTCGCGTATTATCCTCGTTGGCGAAGGCTCGTCGTATAACTCCGCGCTGTACTGCCGCAATCTGCTTGAACTGATGACTGATATTCCATCGTTTGCGTACACTTCGGGCGAGTTTATGTATGCGAAAGGCGTTTTAGATAAGAATACTCTCCTTGTTGCCGTGACGGAACGCGGCGAAGGTTATTCAACCCTCGCCTCTGTCAGGCGCGCGAAGGCGGCAGGCGCAAAAACGCTTGCCGTAACGGCGAGTGAGCTTTCCTCGGCTGCCCTTATGTGCGACAAAGTTCTTTGTACAGGCGGCGATTTTCCCGGCGACATTTCGCTCAGCTCGTTTATTGCTCAGAGCTTTTCTCTTGCGCTCTTTTCGCTGTATATCGGGGTCAAGGACAGCGTTGTTAACGACCTTTATCTCAACGTCGCAATTAAGATGGCGGAGATAATCGCAGGCAAAATCGCTTCTGCAGTTAAGGAGAATACTGCGTTTGCGAGCGCCGTTAATATGATTTTATCAGCAGAAAAACTATTCTTCTGCGGAGTAGGCACCGATTATGCGGCGTCCCGTGAAGCGGCGGAGAAGTTGCGCAGGATTTCCTGCAGAAGCTGCTCTGCGTTGCCTTTGGGCGAGCTGTCGGGTTATGATAAGGCGAGCTTGAGCGGCGCCGTCGTCCTTGCGTTTGTTACGAATAAGGACAGAGCGCCTGCCTGCGACATTATGCTCAGCAGGATTAAAACTCTCGGCGCAAAAATTATTATGTTTACGACGGATAATATTGAAGAAGAGCTTAGCTCTTTTGACACGGTGATTAGCGTGAACGATACTCTCCCGATATATGACGCGCTGTCGTGCGTTGCCGCTTCGTATAAGCTTTCGCTCCTGCTGCGCAGCGCCGATGAAGAATGCGAGGATAATACTGCCGCGGCGTCATAAAACTGTAGACATCTTTCTTTATATATGTTAAAATATTTGCATTGAGCCCGGGAGGTGCAAGTATGAAAGAGTTTAAATCGTGGGCGAAGAAACCGCCGCTTGGCTGGAACAGCTGGGACTGTTTCGGCGCAGCAGTAACTGAACAGCAAATCAGAGAAAATGCGGAATATATGGCAAGAGAGCTTAAGCAGTACGGTTGGGAATATGTCGTATGCGATATTCAATGGTACGAGCCGACAGCCGATAATAACGATTATCATAATTTCGCAGAGCTGTGTATGGACGAGTATGGCAGACTTATGCCTGCGCCAAACCGCTTCCCGAGCGCGAAGGACGGAAGAGGCTTTACTGCGCTTTCTGAGTACATTCACTCGCTCGGACTTAAATTCGGCATTCATATTATGCGCGGAGTGCCGCGTCAGGCTGTGGCGCAAAACTGCCCGATTTACGGCAGTAGCTCAACCTGCCGTGAGATTGCGCACCATTTTTCCGTGTGCTCCTGGAATACCGATATGTACGGCGTGAAGAATTGCGACGCGGCACAGCAGTATTATAACTCAATAATTAATATGTACGCCGAGTGGGGCGTCGACTTCATCAAGTGCGACGATATATGCGTTACGGAATTTCGCAAGTGGGATAATCCTTATTCCGCGGATTATGAGATTGAAATGCTCCGTAAAGCTATCGATAACTGCGGACGGAAGATTGTGCTTTCTCTGTCTCCGGGTCCTGCGCTTCGCGATAAGGCTGAGCACCTTGCGGAGAATGCTAATATGTGGCGCCTTACGGGTGACTTCTGGGACGTGTGGGACAAGCTTTATGATATGTTTGACAAGTGCGAGCTGTGGCAGGGCGTAACTGCCCAGGGCAGCTTCCCCGATTGCGATATGCTCCCGATAGGCAGAATTGCGAAGAACAGCACTTACTACGGCCCGAATAACCGTATGAGTCAGTTTACCGTGCCTGAACATTATACGCTTATGACTTTGTGGGGAATTTTCCGCAGTCCGCTTATGGTCGGCGGAAACCTGCCTGAAAACGACGAGTTCACTCTCTCGCTCCTCACTAATGCGGAGTATATGAATATGAATCAGAATTCGGAAAATGCGCGTGAGCTTCTCCGCGATGGCGATAAAGTCATCTGGACGTCCGACGGCGACGGCTGCAAATACGCCGCGCTCTTCAACACGGGCGATACGGAGAGAGACATCACCTTCGACTTTGGAGGCACAGTCTACGATATCTGGGATAAAAAAGAAATCGGCAAGGTCGCCGACCTTACCGTTACCGTAGCTCCTCACGGCGCAAAGCTTTATAAGATTCAATAATAAAAGGGCTTGCTACGCAAGCCCTTTAACTATTCATTTTAGTCTTTCTTCGGAATGCCTTCCTTGTCGTACATACAAACTGTTTCAATCATAATCTCGATACCTGCTTCAATAGCCTCGGGACGGAGATTTTCAGGATTGTCGAGTCTTGTATGGTAGTATCTCGGCGGGTCAGGATTCATAGCCGCAAATCCTGTAGACGGGATACCTCTCTGCTCGAATGCAGCAGCGTCGCAAGCGCCGATGTAAATTGACTCAAACTTGAGGTCGTAGTCGCAGTTCTTAGCTGCGTTCTTGACGAGATTCTTTGCGCCCCAGTCGTGCTGAAGCGTGCCTGAGAGGTCTCTGTCATAAACTGCCATATCCTCAAGGTCTCTGAAGGTGTCAAGTCCGATACATACTGTCGGGATATCCTTGAGCTCTTTTTCGTGAGCCTTTGCGTACGCTTTCGCGCCGCGGAGTCCTGCTTCCTCAGAGCCTGAGCAGATAACTCTTACTTCCGTCTGCTCGAGCTCAACGCCTGCTTCGCGCAGAGCCTTGAGAGTGCCGATACCGACATAACAGCCTGAAAGATTGTCGGAAGCGCCGGGTACTGATTTCGTCCAGCTCTGGAAGAAGATGAACGAGATTTCAAATGGGATGAAGATGATACTTACGATGAAGAACAGCTTGAAGAACCAGGTTGCGCTTGTAATATCGCCTGCAGCGCCGCCCTT